>NZ_JAUBSH010000061.1:0-41096 GCF_036704705.1 Microcoleus sp. K1-B1
AACGTCTTAAGTTTAACTCCAATTAGGTAACTTAATATTTTGTTACATAGATTGGTTTTTTCCCGCCTACCTACTTATAAATTGCTTTCAATCTCTGACGCAAAACTTTTCCACGCAGCGCACAAACATTTCTACACCCATCCCCAAGGCAGTTTCATCAAAATCAAAGCGCGGGTGATGGTGCGGGTACGCCAAGTTTTTCTCTGGATTTGCTGAACCCAAAAAGAAATAGCAACCTGGCACTTCTTGCAAAAAGAACGACATATCCTCGCCGCCCATTGTTTGACATTCTGGAACGATTCCCGCAGGAGTTTCGACAACTGATTCTGCCACGCCGCGCACCAATTCAGCTATTCTCGAATCATTAATAACTGGCGGATAAAGCGAACAATAATCTAATTGGTAATTAGCCCCGTGACTCTGACAAATTCCGGCAATTACTTGCTCGATTCGCTGTGCAAAATAACCTTGATATGCTCGATTGAAATAGCGCACCGTGCCACCGATTTGAGCGGTGTCTGCAATGACGTTGTGGGTGTGGCCTGCGTGGAATTGGCCGACAGTTACTACCGCTGAGTCGATCGGGTCAATGTTCCGCGCGACAATTGCCTGCAAAGCGCTGACAATTTGGGCTGTAACTACGATCGAGTCCACAGTCTGATGTGGCATTGCGCCGTGTCCACCTTTGCCAAAAATCGTGCAGTCAAAAACCTCGACAGCAGCCATCAGCGCGCCGCTGCGGACGCCTACAGTGCCCAAAGGTAGATTGTTCCACAAATGCAAGCCGACGATCGCATCAACATCAGGATTCTTCAAAACTCCCGCTTCAATCATCGGTTTTGCGCCTCCTGGCCCTTCTTCGGCGGGCTGAAAGATAAATTTTACTTTACCCGAAAAGCTGTGTTTGTGCTTGGCGAGATAACAGACAGTACCCAGGGCGATCGCAGTGTGGCCGTCGTGGCCGCAAGCGTGCATAATTCCATCATGCTGCGATCGATAATCCACCTCATTTTCTTCTTGAATAGGCAAAGCATCCATATCCGCCCGAATTGCCAACACCCGCCCCGGTTTGCCGCTGTCTATAGTTGCGACAATACCAGTTTTAGCAATATTAGTTTCATGATCTATGCCCCATTCCTGCAACTTTTGTGAGATAAACTGCGCCGTTAAATTTTCATCAAAACTCAACTCCGGCCTTTGGTGCAAAAGGCGACGCCATTCGACTAGCTGAGGCTGCAAATTTCTAATCTCCAGCCGCAATTGAGATAAATCTACAGAGGTTAAATTCGGTAAAGTAGAAACCATGTTTTATTCTCCTTATAGCAATTTGTAAAACTCTCTCTTTTCTTTCTCTGTGATCTCTGCGCTCTCTGCGGTTAAAAGAAAATCTTCTTCAATCCTATCTGATTTGTGCAGGAGATTTTTTTTATGAACCGCAGAGGGCGCAGAGTACGCAGAGAAAGAGAAGAATGAGAAAGAGAGGTGTTGAGAATAGCGTTATTTAGAAGTCTGAGGAACTAAATTAACCCCTGGCAGTAACTGTTCTAAATCTAAATCTGAAGCAATTTTAGCTAATTTAGCAAGGTCAGTCGGGTCATCTAAATGCGGCAAAATACCCAACACAGGTATTTGAGTCAGCGACTGAATCAAATCTACGGGCGCTAATTCGGCAATTTCTTGTTCAGAATAAGCTTTAACGCAATTGAGCACAATTCCTCTCAGCTTAAAACCAGTGTGTCTGGCGAGAGCAACATTCGCCACAGCTTGCCCGATCGCCCCCAACTTCACAGGTACTACCAAAACCCCCCTCAGCCGCCAATCCCTGGCAATATCGGCCACCGTCAGTTCCCACGTTACAGGCGATCCCAGCCCTCCCAAAGCTTCCACCAACACAAAATCCTTGCGCTCCGAGAGGCTTTGCCAAGCCGTCCAGACCTTTTCGAGTTCGATACGTCTCCCCTCCCGTTCCGCAGCAATCGGCGGTGCTAGAGGCGCATCAAAGTGCAGCGGATTGAGTTCTTCGGGGGATTGGTCGAGGGAAAACAAACGGGTGTAGAGTTCCCGATCGCCCGTTCCCGTTTGCAAGAGTTTCATAATTCCCAAACTGCGATCGGGAAAATACATTTGCCAATAAGCAGCCAGAGCGCTGGTCAAAACAGTTTTGCCCGCGTCGGTATCAGTTCCAGCAATTAGCAGCGAGTTCATTGGCAAATAGCTAACAATTAATTGGCATCAACCTCAGTCTAGGGGAATTTTGCCAGAAGTTTAGAGTTCTGGCGATGGTGCGGGTGTTGGTGCTGGTTCCGCTGACGGCGCGGGTTCCGGTTCCGGTTCCGGCGACGGTGCTGGTTCCGGTTCCGGTTCCGGTGTTGGTGCTGGTGCTGGTGTTGGGGCCGGTTCCGGCGACGGCGCGGGTGTTGGGGCCGGTTCCGGTGTTGGTGCTGGTGTCGGCGCGGGAGTTGGTGCTGGTGTTGGCGACGGCGCGGGCGTCGGTTTTGGTGCGGGAGTTGGTGCGGGCGCCGGTTTGGGCGCCGGAGTCGGCGCGGGCGTCGGTTTTGGTGCGGGAGTTGGCGCTGGGCTTGGTTCTGGGCTTGGTTCCGGCAAAGGTTCTGGGCTTGGTTCCGGCAAAGGTTCTGGGTTCGGTTCCGGCAAAGGTTCTGGGTTCGGTTCCGGCAAAGGTTCTGGGCTTGGTTCTGGCAAAGGTTCTGGGCTTGGTTCTGGCAAAGGTTCTGGGCTTGGGGTTGGCAAAGGTTGCGGGGTTGGGGTTGGCAAAGGTAGCGGGTTTGGTATCGGAGTTAGTGTCGGCGTGGGATTTATGAGTGCTGGGGGTGTCGGAGTGGGTTTGGGGCGCGAATTGTTGAGAAATGAGCCGACTAAAGCCCAGGAACCGAAGCCCGTCAAGATTACTAAGCCGGCCAGCAGTCCGATCGCAGCGATGGGATTGTCCCAAAAAGTGTCGCCAGCAGGCTCAATTAACGGGTCTGGCTGGTTTTGCGGGTGGGAACTCTGGGCGACTGGCTCTGGCGCCCTGCCTACGGCCACCGTTTGTATTAGCGAAGGATTTGGCGGCACCACTGCTGGCGGCGCGGGCGGTACAATTGGCGGGCTAGGTTTAGGATTAGTTTGGCCGTCGAGTGCTTGGGCGACTTCGCTGACAGATTGATATCGATCGCCTGGAGACCGGCTCAACATCCGATTCAGCACCAAAGCCAAACCCGTGCTCACCTGCGCTTGCTGCTGCCAATTCCACTGCAGCGTTGTTTGATCGAGCAATTCCTGCGGTTCTTTGCCTGTCAGCAGGACGATCGCCGTTACAGCTAAAGCGTAGAGGTCGCTGCTGGCTGTTGCCCGCCCGCTTTGCAACTGTTCCATCGGCGCGTAGCCGATTTTACCGACAGTTGTCGCGTGGGCTGTTCCTTCGGGAGACTGGACTTTGGTGGCAAGTTCCTTCACCACTCCAAAGTCAATCAGCACTGGCATTTGGTCGTTTTCCCTGCGGATGATATTTTCTGGGGAGATGTCGCGGTGGATGATGCCGCGGGCGTGGATGTGAGCCAGTACCGGCAGCATTTGCCGGATAAATACCAAGACTTCGGCTTCGGTGAAGGTGCGACCATTTGAAGTTCGATCGAGCAACAGTTCGCGGTAAGTCATCCCTTCCACGTAATCCTGCACTAAAAACAAACGCTGGTTCTCTTCAAATATTGCCCGAAACTGGGGAATTTGTGGGTGCCCAATTTGGTAAAGTATTGCCGCCTCTCTTTGAAACAATTCCTTCGATTTTTCCAAAACGTATGGCCCGCTTTGCACCGGAATCAATTCCTTCAGGGCGCAGCGTTCTTGAAACCGTCCCAAATCTTCTACTAAATAAGTCCGGCCAAATCCTCCTTGACCTAAAATATTCACCAAGCGGTAGCGGTTTTGTAGGAGAGTTCCAATAGCAATAGGTGGCTGCATAAGTTTAAGTAGAAACTGTTAAAAAATAGACGATCACTCACAGACTTAGTAATGCTAGGTCTTTCATGCTCTTGAGCAGACTTCACTCTCTGTAGTCCCCAGTCCCGACCAAAGTTAGTATTTTACATTTTTTTGACATTCTTGGACGCCATGATGGTCAGAAACCGGGTTTTTCACGAAAACACACAGGTTGCAACCCGCACATCCGATCAAAAACCCGGTTTCTGCGTCAATATCTCAAGGGAGAAATGCACGATTTTTCGTAGAAACCGGGTTTTTTGGCCTTAGCCCTAATAAATTGTCGCCCCCCGGCCTAACCCATACATCTCTATAAAGCTTGAGATGATTTATGGGAGATGTCTACTGACTACTGCCAACTGTCAACTGTCAACTGTCAACTGTCAACTGTCAACTGTCAACTGTTAAGCTTTGCTTTCACCATGTCTTGAATTCTGTTACCGTCTGCTTTGCCCTTAAGCTGCTGCATTGCCTTGCCCATCACCTTGCCCATATCTTTTGCAGAAGTAGCGCCAACCGACGCAATCACTTCGTCAACGACTTGACTCACCTCTTCATCTGACATTTGCGCGGGCAAATACTCTTCAACAATTGCTAACTCCGCTTCTTCTTGTGCCACTAAATCTTCGCGGCCACCTTTGCGGTATTGTTCGATCGAATCCCGGCGCTGTTTGGCTATTTGCATCAAAATTTCCATTTCTTGAGCTTCTGTCAGCGTTTCTTGCCCGGAAGGACGAAGGCTGACTTCTTTTTCGAGAATAAATTTCTTGATGCCGCGAACTGTTTCCAAGCGAACTTTGTCCTTGGACTTCATGGCTGCTTTGATTTCTGCGTCAATGCGTTCTCTTAAGCTCATCGATTTCTACCTTGCTTTGCCCGATATCAAAAATCTGAAGTATGCTTCCGATTCTTAACTTTTTTTACAGTATTTTCAAGTTTATTGCCTGTTGGTGGCATTTTCATCGCATTGAACCCAGATGCCTTGGGCTTTCAACTGAATTTGGGGTGGCTGCACTTGCAGCCTCAGCCCCAAATTGACTCACGCCAGAACTTTTAGACGCAGGGGCAGAAGTGCGATCGTACTTCTGCCAGTACAGAGTTCGCTAGAACTCACATCTTGCACCATTCTCAAGAACAGGCTTTTCGGCCTGTTCCACAAAGAGTAGATTTTCTTGTGGAACAGGCCGAAAAGCCTGTTCCTAAAAAGCTTATTGACAATGGTGCAACATTTCAGCTAGAACCCACATTCCACACCCTGGGGGTGCCACACAGCATAATTACGCAGAATGCTCTATATTTACAGTAATAAATTATGCCTTTAAAAAGTAAGTTATCCGTTAATGTACGGTATTCTCGTATAACTTATAGTTTTATTGGTGGATAAAAATAAGTAAAAACCGATTGTGACCGTTGAGTGTGCCGAAAGTGGGCTAGAAACCGGGTTTATCAGACATCTTTCTGCAAGTCCTATTCAATTCGGCTAACTTAACACTTGTGGTCGCCCCGAAAGTTAAATCTATTAAAAAATTGGCTGAATATTTCTAGTTTCAGATGGTAAGATAGCGATGGAATAAACGTCCTGCAAGAGGCCTGCTGTGATCCGTTCTGCTACTTTACCGCTTCCGCTTCCCGAGCCGCCGGTTTCCGCTCATGACCGTCTGCGGCTGTTCTCCGGTTCTGCTAATATTCCCCTCGCCCAAGAGGTGGCTCGCTATCTGGGGATTGATTTGGGGCCGATGGTTCGCAAGCGGTTTGCTGATGGGGAACTCTACGTTCAAATTCAAGAATCGATTCGGGGTTGCGATGTTTACTTGATTCAGCCAACTTGCTGTCCGGTAAACGATCGCCTCATGGAATTGTTAATTATGATCGATGCTTGTCGCCGCGCTTCGGCTAGACAAATTACTGCTGTCATTCCCTATTACGGATATGCTAGGGCTGACCGCAAAACGGCCGGAAGAGAGTCGATTACTGCAAAATTAGTGGCTAATTTGATTACGGAAGCTGGAGCCGGTCGCATTTTGGCGATGGATTTGCACTCGGCTCAGATTCAAGGTTATTTTGACATTCCTTTCGATCACGTTTACGGTTCGCCGGTGCTTTTGGATTATCTGGCGAGCAAGCAATTGACGGATATTGTTGTGGTTTCGCCGGATGTTGGCGGAGTCGCTAGGGCGAGAGCTTTTGCCAAAAAGCTTGGTGATGCTCCCCTGGCAATTATTGACAAGCGCCGCCAAGCTCACAACGTGGCAGAAGTGATGAATCTTATCGGTGATGTCAGGGGCAAAACTGCTGTGTTGGTGGACGACATGATCGATACTGCCGGCACGATTTCTGAGGGCGCGAGATTGTTGCGCCGCGAGGGTGCTAGGCAGGTTTATGCTTGTGCTACTCATGCGGTGTTTTCGCCTCCGGCGATCGAGCGTTTGTCTAGCGGGGTTTTGGAAGAGGTAATTGTTACGAATACAATTCCTGTGCCGGAAGAGAACCGTTTTAAGCAGTTGACGGTGCTTTCGGTAGCCAATTTACTCGGAGAAACTATTTGGCGGATTCACGAAGATAGTTCTGTTAGCAGTATGTTCCGCTAGATAGGAAAGGCGCTTTTTGAATGTTTGTTTTAGGGTGCGTTAACAAGAGTGTAACGCACCGTTTTTTTTGCGGATCTTGCGATCGTTTCCCGCAAGTAATCAGCCCAGGCTCATCTAAATTTTACTCTCAAGTCCCATCAAATTCTTGTGGAGTGGGCGTCCCGCCCGCCCGGAAAATACAATTTAGAGGTCGAACAGCTTATCAAGTTCCTCGGTAAAATAACGGTTATAAGTTTGTAGTGAGGACTAAAGCCCTCATAAAATTCGCTCGGACTTTAGTTCTCACTACGAACCAAGGTGACGATCGGCGATCGATCGCACTTGGTACCACCGGAACAAGAGATGGTAAAATTCTATCTTGTTGTTGGAAGAGGGCGAATTTTTTATATTCTAGATAAGTCTCATCACAATAAGGAGCCAATAGGGAAAAATCATGAAACATTCACTTGTACGAACAGTTGCCGCACTGGCAGGTTCAGCAATTTTAACACTAGGGGCGATCGGTTCAGCTAAAGCATTTACTTTTGACGAAACCGACATTAACCAAGACCGAGTAATTGTCATCGCCCAACCCCGCCCTTTCGGCGGCTACCAATTGCTAATTGTAGAACAGGTATCTGACAAGCGAAAATGCTGGAGCGAAAGTGGCTCTAATCCCGTGAAAGTCGATCCCTTATTAGTTACTTTTGATTTCACCGGTATTTGTGGCCGCGCAACTGACAGCAACGGCTTTTCAATTCGCATGGCCGGCACCGATTTAGCATTAAAATACACCCTGACTTTGGAAAGTGTTGATGGGAATGTTCTACTAATGGGAACCCCGGTAGATTACCAAGGTAAATCGGTGATTATCGGTCGCACAAACGGCGATGTTAACGACTTCATGAAAATCAGTCTCGATCCTGCTTGGCGCTTGAGTAAAAGAGCTTACCAAGGCCGCACATTAGGTCACTTTTATTTCACTACCAATCAATCCGCACCGGGAGAAATTGGCAATACCGGAGGCAATACCGAAGCAATACCACAGCCAATGCCGGAGGCAATACCAATACCAATACCAATACCGCAGCCAATGCCGCAGCCAATACCGCAGCCAATACCGCAGCCAATACCACAGCCAATACCGCAGCCAATACCGCAGGAAATACCAATACCGCAGGAAATACCAATACCGTAGGCAATACTGGCTTTTCTTCTACAACTCGGAGATAGTTACCGATGATATCTACGCTTCCGAAATTAAAGAAGCTGTGGGCTTTGGGTTTGTAGCCCGGTTTTATCAAAATAATACCTTTCGACCGCAACTTGCTGTTACCAGAGAGCAATTGGTATCTTTAGTTTGGGAATCCTTGAAATGAATACAAGGTGCTAATATCACATTTCCTAGCCATGTTTCTATCCGTCCATTTAGCGACGTTGGTATTTCCCGCTGGAGTGCCGGAAAAGTTCTATTTGCGCGGGACAACAAGATAGTTAGCGGCTATCAAGATGGAACTTTTAAACCTTCGCAGCCCGTCACTGGCGCTGAATTGATGGCGGTTCGCCGTCGAGCGGCGGAATTTGGTTTCTTGGCGCGGGGAATGCAGCCGAATTTAGTTGCTAAAGAGCCGTCTAAAACTTTTTTAGAATAACGGCTCATTAATGTCTGAAGGTATTGACGATATTGAGCTAGTCTGTCCCTTATACAATCACCTCATTTGTTGTTAATAGTTATATGTTGTACTCTTGTCAAGAACGGGCAAGATGCCCGTTCCACAAAATTTGATTTTATTGTGGAACGGGCATCTTGCCCGTTCCTAAACAAGTAATTGAGCCTGGTGCAAGATATCAGTTAATCAGGAATTTAGTCCTCAATACAAACCAGTTCGTAATCAGGACTTTAGTCCTCATCATATCGTTTTCTTGGTTTTCTTCTTAGATGGCTTTTTAGGAGTTTTCTGGACGGGGATTGTCTCTGATTCTTGCTGTGCGATGTCTGGGTTTACTTTACACAAGTCGTTCAAGGAAAGTTTTTGTTGCGATTCAAGTTCGTTTAGCAAGTTTGATGCGGTTTCTAATATTTGCTTTCCCTGTCTGACTTGAATAGTAGTTTTATTTTCGATCGCATCTAACAACACAAAAATGGAGACTGTTTGCCAAATATCTAAATCGTCGCCGATGACATCGCATTTAGACACAATTTTGCCGTTTTCGGGGACGTGAATTCCTAAGCCGGAAGCTTGAATTAACGGCTGGATTTCTGCTATACTTAAATCCGCAAGGTCGGTAATTTTATGATCGAGCCATACTAAATCTGCTAAATCGGGTAAGTTGAGCGATTCTGGCGTTAAAGCATCGAACTTGAAGGTAAGAGTTTGATTTAGTGGATCGGAAATGGCATAAATTGATTGAATTTGCGATCGACTAACCGCACCTTTATCAAAAAAATCTCTACCTTGCGGGGCGATCGCAATTTTCCCATTTTCAGCCACCTCCAAGCTTTCCAAACTAACCAGAGTCGCCGCCGTAGTCTTCACAAAAATTTCGTCTAACCCCAGCAAATCCGCCAATTCCTTCAAAGTTGGCGCAGGTTCAAACTCAACGCCCGCCCGCAAAATGAACTCTTCCAACACGTTAAACTGGCGCGGTTCACTAATCGCCACCTCCAGCGGAGTTTGGCGGATGGCGAAGCGGAATTGACGCGCCGCCAACACTGACAAACCCGGATTTTGTTGCTCAATTTGTTCCGCTAGCGAACTTAAATTCGAGTCTATGGGTTTAGTTGAGGACGCTAGAAACATCTACAAAACCTCCGCAGTGACGCACCGTTTTTGAAACTTCCTGATACATTTTTCCGACAGTACCTGTTTGTTGAGTAAATAAATCGTGGCAGCCGACAACTACCAGCAATTCTTGAGCACGAGAAAATGCCACATTCACCCGTTCCGGTTCCTTAGCAAATCCAATATCGCCCCTAACATTATTGCACACTGTGCTGACAATAATTACAGGTCTTTCCATGCCTTGAAATATGTCAACCGTACCAGTGCGGATGCTCAAAGCAGAGAATCTTTCGCCTTCGATTCTGTCTTTAATTGCATTTAATTGAGCAGCATAAAAAGTGATTATTCCGATTTCTTTCGGTGGTTCACCGTCGGCCACTTTGGGCTGCCAAGCTGTCTCCATTTGTTCGCACAAACGCTCGATCGCATCAATCTCCTTGACATTCAACCGCGAAGTACCCTGTTTTTCCTCTTCAAACCCTTGTCCGATCGGCGTTTTCACCCACAGAATGTGATTATTTTCTTGAATGATTCTACCTGCGAGGTTGTGGGCGCGTTTAGTGTCAGCTTCCTGAATGCCACAGTTGAGCTTTTGCTGGTAAAACTGATTGATGGCGCCCATGATTTGCGGGTGCATTCGATACTGAGTTGTCAGCATCTTTTTGATGCTGTCGCTGGCATTTTCAAACAATACTTTAAACAAAGATTCTTTTATGAAGCTAAGTTCGTCTCCGGTACAGCCGATGTCTTCGGCAATATCGTCGATCGTACTTTGATTAAACATAGGCGGCAATTGCCGGTGATCGCCCACTAATACTAACTTTCTGCCCTTCAAAGCGGGAATTAATAACTCTGGGGGAGTGCATTTGCTAACTTCGTCAATGATGACTGCATCAAAGCTGGGAAAGTTTTTAGTAAAATCGAAGCTAGCAGCTTGCACGCAAGTAATGCCGATTACGTTGGCATTGTCAATATAAATTTGCTTTAAATCGTTGCGGTCTTTTTCTGATGGATTTCGGAGTTTTTGAATCCAATCTGTCACAAACGTTTGAGAGCGATTTAGTGCTGTTTCTTCTTGTTCTAATTTCCGCTGCCACGTTTTGAAGAGACGCTTAATTTTGTTCAGAAAAGCTACGCTGAATAATCCTGTATTCGGAACTTCTGGCTGATATTGAGTCGGGATAGTTTGCCATGCTGACTCCCACCAAATTCTCTCGACAAGTAATGCTGCTGTTGGTTGCTGCTGTTGCAGTTGAGCATTAATTTCGCTCAATTCTGCTTGTAGTTGAGCGAGTTGCTGCTGCGAAGTTGCAGCCGCAATTTGTAGCGGGGATAAATGCTCGTCAAGAGTGTTTTTGATTGTCTCCAACACCCCAAAAGGGTCTAGCTCAGCAATTGATTTTTCAAGCTGAATCGCGCTTGCTTTCCAAGCCTCAACTTGCTTGACAAACTGCTGCGGTTGCTCCCAAATATTCGATTTTTGGGCGAGATATTGTTCGGATACAATTCGCAACTTTTCAGGTGCGTTTGGCTGTTGGACAATTGCTTGCAACAAATTAGTAACTTCGCTAATTTTTAAGTTAGCCTCTTGCTGCGCTGTTTCTACCTGAAGTTTAGCGGCTGATATTTCCTGCTGGTTTAAGGTTTGACCGATTTTATCTAATAATTGTTGCTGTTTTATAAGCTGCTGTTCAGTTTCGGTTTTTAGGGGAACCACGCACTGACGCGCATTGGCGAGGATACTGTGCAGCAATTCTTTGACTAGGCGATCGAAGGTAGCTTGGATATGATTTGGCTGCAAGGATTGACTATAAAATTGTTGAAGGCTACCCAAGAAAGTGCGAGCTTTTTCGATGATAAATTTGCGCTGACTTTGGCTGACTTGGGAGTAGCTGGCGAAGTCTTTGGCTAGTTGCTGCCACTGTGTACGATCGCCCGCAGAGAGCACGATCGGCGTTTGACTCAAATTTAGGTGCAAAAACTCGCTAAACCGGAACTGTTGCCCTTGTATGTCCTTAAAACCTGCGCTTTCTTCGTGGGATATCGCCTTTTGCAACCGATCCAAATCGGGCAAATTGATTTTGCATTTCGGCGGCACGATCGGCAATTTGAGCGATCGGGCAATTTTCAGCAATCCTGCGGGCAATTCTACCATATCATCCGTCAGCATTGCGCCCGTTTCCCAGCAAGTTTTCACGACTTCATAGAGCCCCGTATCTGCTGTCTCAATCCACTGTGCAACGGCGACGACAACGGCTGCAATTTCGGCTTTTCGCAGTTCCAAATTCTTGATTTTCTGTTCGAGATTGTGGCGGTGCGTCTGATTTTGCCGATCGCCCAATTCGAGTTGATTCACAGCATCCGACATCTGCCGCGACACCCGCAACGACTCCGCAACCGCCGACATAGCGTGACAAACATCATCAGCGCGATCGAATGCCGTCTTAAATTCCGATATTTGCGCTGCTACAGTTTCCTGAAGCCAAACCGCAATCCCAAACGCGCCGCAAGCAGGGCGATCGAAGCCTATTTGAATAGCATTGCTAGCGGCAATCCGAACATTTGCCATAAAGTTTTCTACTAAAACATTGCCTTCAGAATATGGTTTTAGTCGGGGCATAAACTCAGCCACTTCTGGAGATTCCCAGTTGACATTAGGCGCATCCAGCAGATTTCCTAACCCACTAACTAGAGATTCAATATCGTTTTTTTCAGTTAAATTCCGTTCATAATCTGCTGCTTGCTGGCTGCACTTTTCCTCAAGATTTGCTTTACTATCGTGCAGGTGTTTTAGTTCATTAAAAAAATCTCTCTCTGCGGCACTGTAGGCGGTAAATCGCTCTGATTCTGCCACCAACTGCCGCAAAGATTTGACATTAGTCAGGCGCTGCGAGAGCTTTTCTTCGCAGTCAGTCGCCGTATTTTGCAGCCAAGTGCCGATCGCATTTTCCTCTAAAAACGGCTGTCCTTCTTCCTGCACCTTATGAGCTTTTCCCTTCCGCAAAGCCCGAATCGCCGGATTGTGAACTAACCGACTCAAAGCATTGTCTACAGCCAAATTTGCTTGCGAAGCAATGAGCGTTTTGCCACCCTGACGGGCAATTTGATAGCAAATCTCCGCAATCACAGTCGTTTTGCCCGTTCCCGGCGGCCCTTGAATCAAAATTAAATCCCGCGCCGAAAGCACCGTTTCTACGGCCGCAAGTTGGTCGTCATTAGCATTGCGATTTAATAAGTTTTCCCGATCCAATTTAATCAGTTTTTCGGGCATTCTCGCCTGAGAAGAGTCGAATAAAAACTCACTCAAATAGGGATTTTGAGCGCGGCCATCTGTCAGCATTTTTAAAGCTTTTTTCTTGCGTTCAATCTGACTGATATCGCCCGCCGCCTCAAAATACAAGAATCCTTGTTTGGGCATTTGATATCTGCCGCCCGCCATGCGAGATCCTAAATCAACATCTAACTTAATCCGTAATTTACTATGTTCAAAGTCAATTTCCGCGATGCTACCCAATGTCTCTCCATCGCGGCTGCTTCTGCTTCCGGGCGGCGAATCAAACAGAATAATTTCTTCATTTCGCGCCTTTTTTAGCCTTTCGCGAAAGTCGCCCAATTCTAAGGGATTTTCCTCATAGCCATCAAGAGTTGCGGAATTACGCTCAATTTCAAAAGTGACGATTTTGAAGCCGGAACCGTAATTGTGTCCTCGGAAAGGTACACAAAATTGACGCGCTTCCGCAATGCGTTTTTCTACATTTAAAAAAGTATGCCAAACTTTTAGTTGTTCGGTAGTCGGTATGTGTCTGTCGTCCCAAAATGGCATTTGTTGGACGCGGGCGATCGACTTTACAGGAATTGGCGATCTACTCTTAGCCAAAAGTCGCAACTGAACCGGCAAAGAATACCCATCTTTCCTCCCTCTGGGAACCGCCACCAAACCAGCATCCAGCAGTTTTAAACCGCCAATTCCGTCTTCACAGCGTACAGTTGCTAACAACCGCAAAGTGCGATCGGCTTTTTGCAACAATTGGGGTAATTCAAAATCATCTCCATCCGTAGCAAGGAGCAATTCCCAGATTTCTTCTTCCGAAAATCTCTCATTTACCTTTTGGCGGCGCACGTAGAAAAGATTGTGGGATTTCCCAGCTATCTCCGACATCAGAATTTCCGCACGCTCTTTGCATTCCCAATCGCAATATTTCCCTAAAGCCGCTTCTCCTTCTATATCCCGAATAAACTTATTAATTGTGCGATCGCCACTAAATTTATATCCCCAATCTTCTGTTACTAAAGATGGCATATTTTGATTTTAGATTTTAGATGTTAGATTTTAGATTGGATTTAAGATTAGCACATCGGAACTTGTGCCGACACATTGGTGTCAATAACCAGCCTGAAATCCCTGAGAAATCTCGCTTTTCGCTGAGTCTAGATCCCTCTAAATCCCCTTAATAAGGGGAGTAGGGGTTGACTTTGATCACGCTCTTGTCCCCCCCTTATTAAGGGGGGTTAGGGGGGATCGAACTCTAACTGTCAAACAGCAGACCGATACTACTTTTAACGTTAAGTTGACACACATGATGCCGACAGAACGGCTAAATCCCAAAGATTAAGGTGTGCTGAAGCACACCCGGAGGCGATCGAATTAAACAGTTTAGAATCAAAAGGGCGAACGATGGGACTTGAACCCACGAATGGTGGTACCACAAACCACTGCCTTAACCACTTGGCTACGCTCGCCGTATCAGTTTTAACTATAGCATCAGATCTCAGCACAAGTCTAGGGGTAAGGCAAAAATATTTTGAAATATTTCTGAGCGTCCCTGAACCAGACAGATCGATGTGCCTCAAATTCCAAGCACAGTAAGAGTTTAGCACAATTTTCGCTCTGTGCGATCGGCCTGTGCGAGCCTCTTCGAGGGCTTCGCCAACGGCAATTATCTCGCCTCTAGCACTCATGCGGCGTGGGTTCGGCAGATCGGGCAGCGTCCCGATTCGATCCAGCGCATTAAAATAGCTTTATCAGCCCAGGCGCATCTACATTTTACAGTCCTGATTGATAAAACTCACCTCTGGCACCATTTTTAAGAACAGGCTTTCCGGCCTGTTCCACAAAGAATGAATTTCTTTTAGGGTGGGCTCTTCTAGCCCGCCCCTAAAAGCCTGATTGAGAATGGTGCAACATCTCAGATGAAATGCTTGTGGGGTGTCCCGCCCGCCCGAAAAATACAACGCCAGAAGCGGGACAGCTTATCCCACACAGCATGACTTATCCACCATCCCTTTTCTCTCTCTTCTCTTTTCCCTATTCCTTCGCGCCGCTTCGCGTCTTCGCGGTTCGTTTAAAAAAAAGTCTTGTCCGCAATCTAAAATCCAAAATCTAAAATCCAAAATCTAAAATCTAAAATCGATATGAGCTACTGTATCAACCCAGAATGTCAAAATCCTCAAAACTCCAACACCGCCAAATTTTGCTTAAACTGCGGCTTTAACCTGTTGCTGAGACAGCGATATCGCCCGATTGAACTTTTAGGTAGAGGCGGATTTGGTAAAACGTTCCTAGCAATTGATGAAGACATCCCATCTCTACCCCGCTGTGCAGTCAAGCAATTTTATTTTTACGACCGCGACCCTGAAATTTTCAACAAAGCCGTTGAATTATTTCGCCAAGAAGGCGTCCGTTTAGACGAACTCGGAAAACACCCGCAAATCCCCACATTATTAGCCTGCTTTGAACAAGAAGGTCATATTTATTTAGTTCAAGAGTTTATAGAGGGATCGACTCTTAAACAAGAATTAGACAAGAGTGTCTACGATGAAAATCAAATTTGGCAAGTGCTGCAAGACTTATTGCCCGTGCTGCAATTTATCCACGACAAGCGCGTCATTCACCGCGACATCAAACCCGAAAATATTATCCGCCGACAGTCGGACAACAAACTCGTATTGATCGATTTCGGCATTGCAAAACTGCTGACTGATACAGCGATACTCCGTCCCGCAACGCTCATCGGCAGTCAAGATTATGTAGCTCCCGAACAAATGCGCGGCAAAGTATTTCCTGCTAGCGACCTTTACAGTTTAGGTGTTACTTGCATTCGCCTAATGACGCAAGTTCCTCCTTTGGATATGTACGACTGCAACAATGAGCGCTGGTGGTGGCGCGAGTTTCTCCCCAAAGCCACGAATATTAGCGATGAGTTAGGTGAAATTTTAGATAAATTGCTGCAAACTCGTCTCCCTCAGCGGTACAGTTTTGCTACGGAAGTTTTGCAAGATATCCAAGCAGCTTTAGATCTTCGCCATCAAAATTTGCTTTCGCCCAAAAAGCCGATCGCTCCTGCTCTTAATAATAGCGACAACTCTGCCGATATCAACGCGCTACAAACTCCTGATTCTCCGATTTTACCCACAAATGCCGTAGCCAATTCCGCAGAAACTTTTCCCTTATCTGTTACTTCAAATATCGAACCAACCATAATTTCTGCACGGGGAGTTGATTATACCAAACTGCGTGATTTTTTGTCAAACAAAAAGTGGAAAGAAGCCGATCGCGAAACTTGGGGCTTGATGTGTCAATCTCTTTCCCAGCCACCGGGAACTCAGCTAGAAATTAGCCACATTTACCAGCTACCCTGCGAAGATTTGCAAACACTTGATCGCCTTTGGTTGCGCTACAGTCAAGGTCGGTTTGGCTTCAGCGTCCAAAAGCAGATTTATGAAAGCGTTAAGGGAGACTATATCAGATTTTGCGATCGGGTCAACTGGCAAACCTACAATTCTGCTACTACTTTAGGGCAGATTAAATTTAGTCAGCAAGCACCAATCGGACACCTCCCCTCTCGCAGTTGGGTTGGCGGCATTCAGTGGCTGCGGCATCTCGATGCCCTGTCAGCAAAATTAACCGAGTGCGACAATAATCCTGCTCCTAAATTGTAATTTTGTCTACCGACTCACTAAGTAAAATTTCATATTTAAACTCTACCTGAAAGCAGAGAAATTTGTCGAGCTAGATGTATCCATCGACCGAGGCTCGGTGCGATCGTTTGTCGCACAATGGATTCTGAAGGCGAACACAGATAAAGTCTGCAATCCTTCAGACTTTAACAACCGAACTAAAAAGAGGTACCGATCCATGTTTTTTCACAAAAAAGAATTAATGTCTGCGGTCAGAGTAGACGAAGCCAACCCCCGTTTTGCCCAATTACTGCTAGAACAGTTTGGCGGAGCAACAGGAGAACTCACAGCAGCTTTGCAATACTGGGTGCAGTCATTCCACTGTGAAAATGCAGGGATTAAGGATATGCTTCAAGATATTGCGCTCGAAGAATTCAGCCACTTAGAAATGGTGGGTAGACTAATCGAAATGCACACCAAAAATGTTGACCAAACAGAAGCTTATAAAAGCACCTTGTTTGCTGTGCGCGGTGTAGGCCCGCACTTGTTGGACAGCCAAGGTCAAGCTTGGACTGGTGCTTATGTCAACGAAGGTGGCGATGTGGTGCGCGATTTGCGTGCTAATATCGGTGCGGAAGCAGGAGCTCGCCAAACCTACGAAGAGTTGATTAAACTAGCACCGGATATGGGAACGAAAAAGACCCTGCAGTTTCTGCTGACTCGCGAAATTTCTCACACTGAAATGTTCATGAAAGCTCTGGAATCGCTGGGTAAACTCACCGATCCGATGTTCGGCAATATTCCGCCCGATTCCACTGTGGATCTCTACTTTAACTTGTCCACAAATGGCAAGGATGAACGCGGCCCTTGGAACTCAGAACCTACTTTCCAATACATTGCCGATCCCGCTCCTAAAGGTTAATTTGAGAGTTGTGTTACCTGCGTGGCGAGTTAAGATTTAAGCGCAGTGTTAAGTAATGTGTTAAGTAATTTTTAAGCCGCGCACCTTCTTTTGTAAGGTGCGCGGCTTAGAAGATTTAAGCCAGTATTAAGTAATTTTTAAGCCGGGTACCTTGGTTTAGTTGTTAGAGGTGCGTGACTCGCAAACTTCAGGTTGAGGGTTGAGTATTTTTCAAGTCACGCACCCAAGGGTGTTATAATTATTTGAAATTCGGCTCGAACATTAACATCAAATCCATATTGAAATTGCGATCATCGACCTATTTATTAGTTTCTCACGGCAGCCGTGACCCCAGACCGCAACTAGCTTTGGAAAACCTAGGTCAACTGCTGTCTCAAAATTGGGCTGACTCGTTCCCCGCAGTAGCAACCGCCACCTTAGAACTAGGGCCCGCACCGCTGCACGAACAAATTTGCAGTTTTGGCGAACGTACCCTGTCGCTGGGACTGACAGAATTGCAAATCCTGCCTGTATTTTTATTGCCGGGAGTTCACGTCGCCGAAGACATACCGGCAGAGGTGGAAATTGCCCAACAAACTTTTGGTGACAAGCTAAAAATTGCATTGCGCCCGCATTTAGGTTCCCAGGAAGCAGGCTTAACAAAATTGGTAAAAAGTCAGATGGAAGAGGTGACTTTTCTCCCCAATCTGCTATTGCCAAAATGGATTTTATTATCTCACGGCAGCCGTCGCCCCGGAGGTAACTCGACAGTTGAGGAAATCGCCAGTAAACTCGGTGTACAGACAGCTTATTGGTCGGTAAAGCCGAGTTTGGAAGAGCAAATTGAGAGTTTGGTTCGTGGTGGACAGCAGCAAATAGGAATTGTGCCATACTTCTTATTTAATGGAGGGATTACAGATGCGATCGCCAAAAATGTCGCACAGCTAAAGCAGCAATTTCCTGCGGCGGAACTTCATCTCGCAAATCCTCTAGGCGCCAGTGTACAATTAGCAGACTTAATTGGGAATTTAATTCAAAAATGAACCGCAGAGGCACAGAAGAGGTAAAGGAAGCAAGAAAAATGTCTTTAGGAAAAGTGTATTTAGTAGGTGCGGGGCCCGGAGATCCGGGTTTGATGACCTTGAAGGGAAAAGCTTTGTTAGAGTGCGCGGATGTGGTGATTTACGACGCTTTAGTCAGCCCTCAAATTTTGGCAGTAATCAACCCCCAAGCAGAACGAATTGATGCCGGAAAACGCAAAGGGCGTCACTCGTTAATGCAGGACGAAACCACTCAACTAATGATAGAAAAAGCTGGAGATAATGCGATCGTAGTTCGTCTCAAAGGCGGCGATCCGTTTATCTTCGGCCGCGGTGGCGAAGAAATGGAAGAGTTGGTAAAAGCTGGAGTGTCAGTAGAAGTAGTCCCCGGCGTAACTTCTGGGATTGCGGCCCCTGCTTATGCGGGAATTCCTTTAACACATCGATCGTACAGTTCCTCTGTCACCTTTGTCACCGGTCACGAATCAGCGGGAAAATATCGACCGGAAGTAAATTGGCAGGCGATCGCCCGTGGCTCCGAAACCATTGTAGTATACATGGGAATCCACAATTTGCCTTACATTATCGGCCAGTTAACAGATGCAGGATTGAGTGCAGAAACGCCCATAGCCTTAGTGCGCTGGGGAACGCGGCCGGAACAAGAAGAATTGATCGGGACTTTGGGTACAATTGTAGAGCAAGTTGAGGCGATCGGATTTGCAGCACCTGCGATCGCGGTCATCGGAAATGTCGTCAATTTGCACTCGATATTGTCTGGCTGTCGGCCACTTTCTCAGACTGTAGAATAAGCGGGAAAATTAGGTCAAAAGCGATCTAATTTCGATCGCTTTGATTTCGCTCCCTCTGAGGTGGCTCGCCAGTGGAGACAATCGCACCCTCAATGTCATTCCGATGTCATTTCAGGACGCAGCAATGACATATTTATGTCATTGCTCCAATGTCAGGTTTGTTTTGGACTCGCGGTACCAATATTCGAGATTTCTCGCGGCGCAGATATACAGCATATTCCATGTAGATGTAGATCGCGCTCAACCGGGTTTCGAGCAACAGAATCAGTAAGGATGCGAGAACTGTAAAGAAACCCGGTTTCTGAGGTGTATTTCATCAACCTGGAATACGCTGTATAATCCGTGACTTTAGTTTACCGACTGTCTATTCCAGTCTCACTTGGGCACCCCACAAATCTTGCGGGAGAAATACTCTGTCGGTGGGTAGGGGAGCAACTGGGGCCGTGAGGGTAAATTGACCCGCTTCAATTTGCTGCTTCAATTCCAATGCTACTTGCCGGGAGAGAAACATACTCGCAAGGGGGGCGGCCCGTACTGGTTTGCCCTCTATCAGGATGCGGCCAGTCTTTAATTGAGCATAGCTGACTAAACCGAATGTGGGACGAACCCGCCGGGGGATAGAGAAATCTACCACCGGCGCTACTATTTTTTTGTCTGATACTGCACAGTGGGCGACGACTGTTTCGTTTAAGACTGGAAACGGGATGCCGACTCCCAGCATCAGGGATGGGCCGTAGTTTTTGAAGTAGCAGCCGCGCACCCATTTGGAGTTCATCTGTTTGGCGTCGCCGATTAGTGCGAGGGTGGCGGCCGGGCCGATCGGGGTGCGGTTGGGCTGGCGTTTTTGCAGCGGGAAGTGCTGGGTTCCTTCCCAGGTGATGTAGCCGGTGGCGCCTCCTAGGAAGATGCGGGTGCCGATGCCGATGATTTCGAGGTCGGGGTCGTTGAGCAGGGGAGACATGGCTCCAAGGTTCGAGTAGACGGCGTTGCCGAGGTTTGGTTGGAGGGGGCCGAGGTAGGTGAACAGCGGGCGATCGCCTCCATTGACGCCAACAATAAAGTTTTGATATGCGTTCCGGGGATTGAATAAATAAAACTGGTTGATTGTATCCCGGGTAATCGTGGTTTCAAAGGAGGCGCGCGGGTAGCAGTCTGTTACTTGCCCCAAGGCTCGCAACTGCACGGGTTTGCCGGCTATTAAGTCTTCGATGACGTGTCCGCCGCCCCGTTCGCGGGATTCTTCACCGTCTTCCGCTACTTGGGTGGCTCCCAGGTACAGGTCTACTGCCCCGAAGCCGGAGTAGGCTAAAACGCCGTCTAGCCAGCACTGGCGGATTTTTATGGGCGGGTCGGTATGGCCGAGGTTGATGATTGCACCGGAGGATTCCATCGGCTCAAAGGTGCCGGTGGTAATCACATCGACTTCTTTGGCTGCTTGGGTAATGCTGGTTTCTTGAACTCTAGTTTTGAGTTCTTCGATTGTCCAGACTGTGGCTTTGCCTTGGCTGATTTTATCGTTGATTTCGTCGATCGATCGCATATATTTTAGATTTTAGATTTTGGATTTTAGATTTTGAATTGATTGATTTTGGAGTGATTTTGATTTGGGATTGATTTGGGATTGATTGGGGATTGATGGAATGTCGAGCGAGCGAATGCTGTTTTGGCGATCGACCTCGGTTTGATAACACAGCAAAATGCTATAACAGATATCAGGATTATATTATAAATAAAATAAAGAGCGATCGCCATGACTCAAGCGATATTAAAACCACTCACCTTCGATGAATTTATTGACTGGTATCCTGAAAATTCGGTAAACCGTTACGAACTGCACAATGGAACTATTGTTGAGATGCCTCAACCAACCGGAGAACATTCAGAAGTAGCAGCCTTCCTTGTCGCTAAACTCAACTTTGAAATCAGACGACTAGGACTTCCCTACTTCCTTCCCAAGGAATGCGTTGTCGCCACCAATTATGATACAAGTTTCACAAAAAAATAATGTCACTGCAGGCAAGCTCCAAACCCATATCCCGTAACTCATGGCTAATCTAAAATCTAAAATCTAAAATCTAAAATTGTATGAGTTATCTGGTTACCAACCGGATGCGATCGTTTTGGACAGGCAAGGGACGGAGAGCGAACCTAGATGGAAAAAGGAATCTATCATTACAATGGGTAGTTCTGTCCGGCTAATTGTCGAAGTTGTCAGTACCAATTGGCGGGATGATTATGGCTAGAAATTGGTTTACTACGAAGCTTTGGGCATTTCTGAATAATAGATTGCGGACTATTTGGTAGGTGGCGGGCGACGCTATATTGGCAATCCTAAACCACCTACTTTGTCAGTTTACCAGTTGGGTGACGGTGAGTATCAAGTCTGTCATTTTAGAGGGAACGAGCTGGTTTTATCGCTCATATTTGGGCAGTTGGATTTGACGGTTAAACAGATTTTTAGTGCTGGCAGAGATCCGGTAGAAAATGCGAGGCTTGAAGATAGTTATTTGAGGGCGTTCGTACCACATTTTTCCTAAGTTTCTAGTGAATACTTCTGTCCTATAAATGGCAATGAATCAGGACTAAAGTTATGATGAACCTTAACTATTTATTTTCAGGAGCCTCATTTTCAGCATGATCGGGGATGTCTGGTTTCTGTTCTGGTAAATATTTTTCTGGCAGGCTTTCGGCGACTTCTATAGATTCATGTTTTTCATGGATAGCAGAATCGATTGCTGCTAAGGTTTTAGGGCTGGCACTCCACTGGTTTAGAATATCTTTAATTAGGGCTTCTCTAATCCAAACTTGAGCTACAACGGTGAGGGGGAGAGCTAGCAATAAGCCTAAAAATCCAAAGAAGGTGGCGAAGAATACTTGAGCTATTAATGTTACTGCTGGCAGCAGTGATACTTGCTGCGCCATGACGTAGGGGGTGAGGAGGTTGCTTTCAAATTGTTGAATTAGAAAGTAGAGGATCAGCACAAAACCGGATTTTAAGGGAGAGTCTAAAAGTGCGATCGTCACTGGAGGAATGACGCTCAAACCAGGACCGATATTGGGTATTAGGTTCAGCAAGCCGGCTAAAACAGCGTGAGCTAGAGCTAGGGGAACCTGCAAGACTGACAAACCAATTAAACTCAGGAAAGTGATAACGCTCATGCTAATTAAAGCACCGATTACCCATCGACCAAGCGCTATTTCGCATTCATCTAAGATGCCATCGATTCGCCGCCGATAAAAAGAGGGAAAAAGTTGTATAAATGCTTTGCGGTAAGAGAGAGGTTCTGCTAATGTCATCAATGTCAAAACTATGACTAGCAAAAAGCTGAGAATAACACCTAATGTGTTGCCTACAAAAGCTCCTGCACCGCCGACGAGTTGGTTGAATAGGGGTTGTAGCTGTTGGATAATATCGTTAATATCAAGATTCGGCAGTCGCTGCCCAATTTGTCCAGAAAAGCGCGTTTCGAGTTGATCGATCCACTGATTTAATCTTTCTATTCCTTGAGGGGCTCTTTGGGTAAGTTGTTGAAACTGTTGGGCAAAGGGGGGTACAATGATTAGGAATAATCCTACAAAGATGAGGACTAGGAAACTAACTGATAACAGTACGGCGATCGATCTTTTGAGTCCGAATTTTTGCAAATAGCGTGCTAGCCTGTTTAAGGCTGTGGCTAAGACGACGGCCGCAAACAGCAGCAGTAGGGCCTGCCTGATTTGCCACAGGATGTAACAAGATGCGATGAGGGCTAATAAGCCCATCCACTGTCCTAGCTTCATTAGATTTTAGATATTAGATTTTAGATTTTAGATTGAGGAATAGGGTATGGGGAATTACTGCTTGCTAATTGCTCTCCAGCCCAGAAGCGATAAATCGCATCTCTATAAGATACCTTAGATGCGCGCGATCGCATCTTTAATCAGATACCCCTACTCGGACATCAGCATAAGCAGCCTCCTCAATTCCCTTTGGCGAGCACCTGCTGCGCCGTCAGCTTCAATTCGGGGAAAGTTCGGGACTCAATAACCTCGCCGCCTCTGAACAATTTGACTTGGTATTCGCCGTCAATTAGTTGGTAAACCGAAAAAGTGGGTTGTTTGGGGTTGCCAATAAACCGTCTGCCGCCCAATCCTAGATAGTCTAGAATCCAATATTCTTGAATACCCATTGACTCATAAGCCTCAAGCTTTAGGGCATAATCATCACCCCAATTAGTGCTAGTTACCTCGACGATTAGGGGGACTGATGAACCCATTGTGATAATTGATGATTTTTCCCATCGCGGCTCGTTTGCAATGGTTTGTTCGTTAAGTACAATAATATCTGGTTCATATCCCGATTCCTCGCGCATGGGTTTGATGACGCATTCTTTGGGGATGAAGTAGGGCAAATTGAGACGCTCAATCTCTACTCCGACTTTCAGTGCGGTAAAACCGGCCACTTTAGAATGTTTGCCTGTTGCTTTTGGCATTTCAACAATTTCTCCATTGTGCAGTTCGTAGCGGTGTTCTGAGTTTTCAGGATACCAGTCAATGAATTCATCGAATGTTACTAATTCAGGTATGATTTGAATCATGGTGAGTGCCTCAAGTTTGCTTATGATAAGCTGTACGGGGAATTAAGATTTGGGCAAAAACATAGTCTTTAGACCTAGTGTAGATCGCACTTTTTGATTGCGTCTCTACTGCTGCTGTTGGCGCGATCGCCAGCCGAGGATAGCAGCTAGGATCAGACTGGGTGAAAAGACGGCGATCAGGGCGTTGAGGTCGGTAGAGGGGATGGATAAGCTAGGTCCTGCGTACTTGATGGCGAGGGAAAGTGCGGCGGATAGGGTGAATACTTTGAGGATGGGGCTGATGTTGGTGTTCATGGAGCGGGTAGTTGGTTGTATAATATATTTTTGCGCGGGGGCTGGAAATATTGACCCTCACTATTATGCCAAGTCCCTGCCGTTGTGCCGTGTGGGGTTTGCGGAAAAGTGCGATCGCAACTACCTTTCGGGCACCGCGTAGATAAGATACCTTCTCATCCTAAAATTAAGGTATGTCACAGCGCAATTTGTTAGTAGCCGGAGCAATGTAGAATGAACAACCAAAAATCTGAGATCGTAGAAAAAATTCGCCAGCAATTTAACAGCGCTCCTTACCCGAGCACCCCACTCGAAAACTCTCCTAAATATAACTACCAGCTTCTATATATTCATAACATTATAACACCTTACTATTTAAGAAATCAAACAGTTATTGAAACAGAAGGAAAAATTATTTTAGATGCAGGCTGTGGCACCGGCTATAAATCATTGACTTTAGCAGAAGCCAATCCCGGCGCTAAAATAGTTGGTATTGACTTATCAGAAGAATCGGTTAAGTTAGCCCGTCACCGTCTCGAATATTATGGGTTTGAGAATGCAGAGTTTCATGTGCTTTCAATTGAAGATTTGCCTAACTTAGGATTAGAGTATGACTATATTAATAGTGACGAAGTTCTTTATTTATTGCCAGATATAAAGGCGGGATTGAAAACACTTAAGTCGGTGCTAAAAGATCGGGGAATAATTCGTGCTAATTTCCATAGTTCGCTACAGAGGTTTGCCTATTTTCGGGTTCAGGGAGTTTTCAAAATGATGGGATTAATGGACGAAAATCCCCGAGAGTTAGAAATGGAATTAGCCCGAGAAATTATGACCGCTTTGAAAGATGATGTCATTCTCAAGAAACAAACCTGGAATCCCGATGCCGCCCAGAGTGAAGAGTGGATGCTAATGAATTATTTATTTCAAGGCGATAAAGGCTACACTATCCCTGAAATGTTTTCGGCACTGCAAGCCGCTGATTTAGAGTTGGTCAGTATGGTGAATTGGCGGCAATGGGACTTGCTCGATCTTTTCAAAGAGCAAGACAATTTACCTGCTTTTCTAGCCATGAGCCTGCCAGAGATTTCTCCAGAAGAGCGGCTGCATTTATGTGAATTGTTACATCCCGTCAACCGTTTAATTGACTTTTGGTGCGCTCATCCCGATCGGGCACAGCCATTTGTACCGGTTGCTGAATGGACTTTATCTGACTGGCAGGATGCGCGGGTACACCTGCATCCTCAGCTAAAAACTCCCCAGGCGAGAGCAGACTTGATCCAGTGCATCACTAGCCAACAACCCTTCGAGATTAGCCGTTATGTCACTTTGCCCGCTTTAGTACCTATTTTCCTAGAAAGTTATATGGCTGCTTGCTTGCTACCGCTTTGGGAGGGCGCTTGTCCTGCGAAGTCCCTTGTGGAACGCTGGTTAAAGCTCAAACCCCTGCATCCCGTTACTCTAGAGCCTGTCAGCGAACAGGCAGCTTGGGAGGAAGTTAAAGAACTCTTGAGTACGCTGGAAGCGTTTCTTTACTTGCTTTTGGAGCGTTCACCCCGCCCTAGCTAAATTTTTTTAGCACAGGGTGATAGGAGAAAGAACGAAAGTGGGTAAGTTACATTCAGGAGTTAGAAATCAAGCATCCCACCCCTCTAGGAGAAACAAACCATGAAAACTGAATTTAAAGCCAAGTTCCTGCAACACATCAACAAAAGAAGACAGGATCAAGGTTTCACCCTGATTGAACTGTTGGTAGTTATCATCATTATCGGTATTCTTTCGGCTATTGCTTTGCCTGCATTCCTCAACCAAGCAAACAAAGCCAAGCAATCTGAAGCCAAGCAGTATATCGCCTCGATCAACAAGGGTCAGCAGGCTTACTATGCTGAGAACGGCAAGTTTACAACAGTCATTCCGGACTTGGGTTTAGGTCTCAAAACTGAAACCACTAACTACAAATATAGTGTCACAGACAATGCTGCCAATTCGGCAGTAAATGCTACTGCTGAGCCTACTAATACTACCTCTCTGAGAGCATATGGAGGCGCTGTAGTTCTAGTTGACAGTGGCGAGGCAAAGACTACTCAGACATCCATTTGCGAAGCAAAAGGTGACGCAGGCGCGTTCAACCTGACAGACTGCAGCGGCGGCTGGAGTGCCGTTACCAAGTAATAACAGAGAGATTGTGGCAGGAATTGTAGCTTGTCAGTCTAGCTTAAGTGTTGAAAAAGAGGTAGCGCACAAGCGCTACCTCTTTTAGTGCAGTTAGGCTTATGGCAGAAGAATGTCATTTGATAACTGGGGCAATAGGTTTGGCTAGATTATTCTCTCTCTTCAGTTATGAATAAGATAATATAAATAGATAGTTGTTTTAATTAACTTATGATTTCAGAGTCTTTACCGATTGATGCAGTGAATTGGCAGGAGCAAGCCGTTCAATGTATGAGCAAAGGAAACTACACTCAAGCTGTGAGGTTGTACGAACAGGCGATCGTCGCTGAACCCCACATCTACTCGCACTACTGGCATTTAGGGCTGATGTTATTGTTGCAGGAACAAGAGGCAGAAGCACAGACAACTTGGCTGCTGGCAATGGCAGAAGGGGATGAAGAACAAGTTGAGCAGTGGACAGCCGAATTAATCCAAGTGCTGCAAACGGAAGCAGAGCGGAGGAAGACTCTAGAAGACTACTCTGTGGCTTGGGCGATTCGGCAACACATACGAGAAATTAGCCCAACCGATATTAATAATCTACTCCATCTCATAGAACTATATATTCAGATTAAGACTTATACAGGAAAAGAGCTGACTGAGTTGGGAGTGATAGATTTGCTACAGGCCCAGCCACCTGTAGAACTAGATTCAGCTCTATTAGTAGACATTCTGGAAAAGGTGTTAAATTATGCGCCTTTGCTTCCTTCATCATTGGAATTGACAGAAACTTGTTTGTCCTATATACCTGACTCTTCGGCTTTTGTTGATTTTTTGCTACCGATAATTTATCAAATTACTTACACGCACAGGCGACAGAAATTGTCAATATGCTTTACTAACTTGGGTTTGCGCGCGATGCCCCAGCATCCAGAGCTGCTCCGGTGTTTAGCCACATTTTATACGGATTTGGGCGAACATACTAAAGCTATAGAAGCTGCTAAATTGTGCTATTTCCTCCCCGATCGGCAATTGATAGATAAAATTTATGACAATCACGTGATTCTGCGCGCCACAATGAATGCAGGAATCTGTGGATATTGGGATGAAATCACTTCGCACATCCAAATACAGGAAGAGCTGCTAGAGTCGCTTTACAAAGACCAGCCAACAGACTTAGGTTCTAACCGTGATGTTTTAGGCTTATACAACACAACCTTTTTCTTAAACTACTTTCGGGATGCTCCGCAAACTAATAACAAATATCGCAGTCAGCTAGCTCAGGTTTGCCAAGCTAATATTGAAGTAGAGGCTAAGGAGGTAATAGATCGCTACCGCCACAGACTATCTTCGCGTCCTAGATTTAATACCTCAAATAAACGTTTGAAAATAGGATACTTGTCTCATTGTTTAAGGCGGCATTCAGTAGGTTGGCTGGCGCGATGGATTTTTGAACATCACGATCGCGAGCGATTTGAAATTTATGCCTATTTGCTCGGCTGTACCGAGGTTGTTGATTCCTTGCAGGAATGGTACGTTAATCATGTTGATAAAGCGTATAAGACGGGGCTTGGGGGGATGGAAATAGCTGAGCAAATTTCTCTGGATGAAATTGACATTTTGATCGATCTTGACAGTATCACCCTCAGTACAGCCTGCGGGATTTTATCGACAAAGGCTGCACCAATTCAGGTGACGTGGCTGGGATGGGACGCATCGGCAATGCCAACGATCGATTACTACATTGCCGATCCCTATGTTTTACCGGAATCGGCTCAAGATTACTATGCAGAAAAAATCTGGCGATTGCCTCAAACCTATATAGCTGTAGATGGTTTTGAAGTTGGCGTACCTGCGCTGCGCCGCGATCATCTGGATCTGCCGAGCGATGCAGTGGTATATTTCGGCGTTCAGAGGGGTGTCAAGTATCATCCCCACACGGCGATGCTGCAAATGAAAATTCTTAAAGAAGTGCCGAATAGCTATTTCTTGATGAAAGCTTATGGAGAGCGAGAATTTCTCGATAATTTCTTTATAGAAACTGCTGAAGCAGAGGGTGTGAGCCGCGATCGCCTACGATTTTTACCAAGTGCGCCTTCAGAGGAGGTTCACCGAGCTAACTTAGGCATTGCTGATATTGTTCTAGATACTTATCCTTATAACGGAGCTACGACTACTCTAGAAACTCTCTGGATGGGCATTCCAATGGTGACAAGAGTGGGGGAGCAGTTTTCTGCCCGCAACAGCTACACGATGATGGTTAATGCTGGTATTTCCGAAGGGATTGCTTGGACAGATGAAGAGTACGTGGAGTGGGGAATTCGTTTAGGAAAAGATCCAGTTTTGCGGCAGCAAATATCGTGGAAATTGCGACAGTCACGGCAAACTGCGCCTCTTTGGAATGCTAAGCAATTTACGCGAGAGATGGAAAAAGCTTACGAGCAAATGTGGCAAATTTACGTTGAAGCTAGAAATTGATCCATTAGGAATAGTAGAGGGAAAAATTACTATTATGACGAACAACGAAATTCCTAGAAGTTCAATGTTTGGGTCGTTATTGAATGTCAAGCAGTTGGGCTTGGAACCAGAAACAGTTATTGACGTAGGTGCTGGGTTAGGAACATTTGAAATTTATGAAGCTTTTCCAAAATCAAGATATCTCCTGATCGAACCCATAGCAGAGAATGAACCATATCTCATAAAAATTTGTCAACATCTTGAAACAGGAGACTATATAATTGCTGCTGCTTCCAAAGAAGAAGGGCTTGTGCCTCTTCAAGTGAATTTGAGCAACTTTATCCATTCTTACATCTCAGAGGAGGATGAGGCTAGCTCAGAAACTTTTGAGCTAAGGACAATTCCGGCCGTTACTCTGGATGAAATTTGTAAAACTCGCCAGTTAGAAGGACCGTATTTAATCAAAGTTGATGTAGATGGTAGAGAACTAGATGTCCTAGCAGGTGCCACTCAAACTCTTCAAAATACAGAGTTGGTAATAGTAGAAGTGAGTTTATATGTAGCAGCTAGATTTGATAAGATGTGCGCTACGATCGACTTTATGAAACAGCAAGGTTTTGTACCCTACGATATTGTGGATCTGGGGTATCGACTTTCAGACTCAGCTTTATTTCAAGTTGATATGGTTTTTGTAAAAGAATCAGGTCAGTTTACAAAAGAGTCCCGTTATCTAGTAGGAAAGGAGCAGGAAGAAAGACTGAGGGCGCATTTTAAAGCGTATCGAGAAACCTTAACGGCATACGTCGAAAATTTGAGGCCATTTGAAGTTTTACAAAAAACGGGATTGACCCAAGCAGAAACTATCCAGCAGCAAGCCTATCAAAATTTAATTCAAGGAGATTACAGTCAAGCTGCCAATCTCTACGAACAGGCTATTCAAGCTGAACCAGACAATAAGTTTCACTATTGGTATTTGGGATTGGCGTTGCTATTAGATGAACAAGAGATAGAAGCTCAGGCGACATGGCTGGTGGGGATGACAGGAGGAGATAGGGAACAAGTCGATGTCTGGACAAAGGATTTAATCCAAGTCTTGCAAACCGAAGCGGAGCGACGGGGAAAACTTGGTGAGTATTTAATGACTTGGACAATCCGCCGTCATCTACAGGAAATCAATCCCACAGACATCAATAACCTGTTGCATTTGATTAACCTGTCTATTATCATTGGGACGTATATAGAAGCCGATCTTGATTCTTTGGGCGTAATCAAGCTTCTGAAGTCGGATCAATCGTCGGAGGTAGATTCCGGCTTATTGCTGCTAGTCCTTAAAAATGTTTTAGAATATAATCTTTTGCACCCACTTTCTAGAGAATTATATGAGCAAGTGGGGGCAAGGCTTTTTGGAGGCAGCCAACAGCAGGATACCGTTAAGAAGGAGGACTAATTTCATTTTTAGTTACATTGAATAAGGCTAAAGTTTGTTTACTTCAGTTCTTCAGTTCTTTTGATAGTAAAACTCATGGTACAAACATCCTCTAAATCCCCAACGATAATAGTTATACAATAATTGCTGAGCCTTTCTGTCAAGATTACATATTCGTAACACAGTCTAGTAGATAAGATGGGATTTCTTCATATCCTGCTGCTGCGATCGCATCTCTATTCTCATTCTCCAATACCACTCTACCGTGAATGCGAGGCATGAGCGCTTCCCACTGAATTTTACTCAACTGTCCAATCAAGGAAATTTGCGGTCCATCGGAAACATCTAAATCTTCTTCCATTAAAAGGTTCATCGCTACACCAGACAAAGCGAGATTAGCATCTTCCTCAGAAATATTGCTGCTGTCTACTAAAAGAGTCATCTTGCTTTTGTCTGGGTGAGTTGCGATCGCCCTCATCACTCGTTCTATATCTACGCCCCAAGACTCTTCTGGTCTCGTCCAATCTGGAAAAACAATTAGGTTAATCCCTCTCAATTCCATCGACAGTGACAAGGCTGCTGACCCGCTTTCATTTTCCTGGCATTGGCCCATTTGCGGAGTGTAGAAACCGAGCATTTCCAGAAAACGCAAAGCTGTAGGAACAGGAGCGTAATTTTCAATAGCCCACTGCCGACCTTCCATAGAGATTTTCTCTAAAATTCCTGGGTCATCAGCAATGCGATCGACAGTATCCTGCATATTGTCTAGATCGATTCCTATATAGTGCCGCCAGTTTTCGGGCATTACTGGCAGTTTAACTCCATACTTATCGAAATCTACGTGAAACGTTACGCACCCAGCCGCCAATGACTCCCAAAAGCGCCAACTGTCCCACCATTCTACAATTGGTTCTCCTGTGAAATAGCTGGAGGTAACAGCACCCCCAAAGCACGCACAAGCCGCAGATTGCTTCAAACGCTGGTAGTAACTCGGATAGTGGCGTTTACCTGTTTGCTTCCACTGCAAGTAATGGTAACTGTCTGAGGGAGATTTATCAAAATCCTCGGTGCTCTCATCCGGCGGTAGAATATGTTGAATCAATGGCAAGAATTGTTCGCGAACAATCTCCCTTATAGGATTGTCTAATATCATCTCTCCACTGTTAACCCATAGATAACCCTGGCGAGTTTTCATCACAGCGTTAATGTAGCTCAATCGCCGATGATCGTTGCGGAAGTTGATAAGTAAGCGTCTTTTTTTGTTCTGAATTTTTTCTATTTCGCTAGTCTCTCGAAGGATGCGATTAGAAAGCCCAAAAACCCAGGTTAAACAGTTTGAAGGCTCTATAGATTTGCTGTTGCAGTGAGTTCTAAATCTGAAATCGAAATTCTCTAACTGTGGGTTCCAGATGGTAAAACCATCCATGTCATCTAGATAGACAGTGACATATTTTCGCCCTGACTGAAATAGATTTTCAGGAAAAGATGTCCCGTTTAGGATCCATCTGAAGTCCAAAATCACAATTGAGCAATCGCGATGACTCACACTTGGGTCATAACAGAAAAGATATTCTTCTATGCCGGGCGCAATCTTCCAATGATTGATGTTTGAATAAAAGGGTATTCCCAGCTCTTTAAAGCCTTCCGCTAAACATATGCTTAAAGGTGAATACACTCCTTCACAGCAATAGAAAAATATAGGTCTGTCCAAAGTTGGCTTGAGAGGAGGTGGGGATTTTGACATATCACTGTTCATAGTAATCCTAGTTATACAATAATTGCTGAGCCTTTCTGTCAAGATTACATATTCGTAAAACAGTCCAGTAGATAAGATGGAATTTCTTCATATCCTGCTGCTGCGATCGCCTCTCTATTCTCATTCTCCAATACCACTCTACGGTGAAGGCGAGGCATGAGCGCTTCCCACTGAATTTTACTCAACTGTCCAATCAGGGAAATTTGCGGTCCATCGGAAACATCTAAATCTTCTTCCATTAAAAGGTTCATCGCTACGCTAGATAAAGTTAGATTTGCATCTTCATCAGAAATGTTGCTGCTGTCTATAAGCACAGTCATCTTATTTTGGTCGGGGTGAGTTGCGATCGATCTTATTACTCCTTCCAATTCTAGACTCAAAGACTGTTCCGACTGTGACCAATCTGGGAATATAACTAAATTAATCTCTTTTAATTTTAAACGCAAGAGAGTAGCATCAATCAAAGCAAAACTAACTCTTTCCGCCATTTTAGACCAAGAGAAGTTTTTAGCTTGTTCTAACCCAGCAGCAATTAATGATCGGCGAATTTTCGGCTTTTGTACCTCACACAGTGCATCGGTTAATCCCTCAACATCGTCATCATTGACATACAAAGCTGCTTCCTTCGCCACTTCAGGTATAGACCCATTGGGACAAGTAATGACGGGACATCCGCAAGCTATCGCCTCCAACACAGGCATCCCAAAACCTTCATACTTTGACGGAAACACCAGTGCTACAGCTCCAGAATAAGCTACTCTCAATTCCTCATCACTTAGTAGAAGCTTATGAACAACACAACCTGAAGTATAAGTTCTCAACTTTCCTTCTAATACAATTCCGCTGCCTGTAGAGACAATTTCAAAGCCTTGTTTGCTAGGCAATTGAGCAAAAGCTTGGAAGAACAAATTATTATTTTTATAATCTGCTCCACTCCCAACAGACAGAAAATAAGGCTTGGTAATTCCATACTTATTTTTAAAATTATTAACCTCTTCTGTGCTAGCAGTTGAGAAGAATTTGTTAATTCCACAATGAGCTACTGTTACAGACTCCTGTGCAATTTCTGGAAAAAACTTAGTTAAATCGCAGGCCGTACTTTCGGAAATCGAAATATAGGCAGAAGCATGGCGGATAGCATAATGTTTTTCCCTCCACATAGGCTCATTCAAATCAGCTCGCAATACCTCTGGAATCATGTCATAAGCCATGAATACAGAGGGAGTAGATATAGGTGTTGTGTAGTAAGTGGAGATAAATACCTCAGCACCCTCATCATCGCAGATTTGCTGTAGCATTTGGCGGTCAGCTAAAATGTTGTTGATATCGTAAGCTGGCAGTTGGATATAGGCGATACCGGGAATTTTGGGAGCCGTATCAATTCTATCCAAAAGAATAATGTGATCGGCAAACCCATTTTCTACCCATTCTTTCAGAAGGGATGTCCAAACACGGGCTATTCCAGTTCTATAAAGCTGAAAAAACACACCATCAATAATAATCGTTCGATTTGCTTTTGGAAGATTTATTACTGTTTTCCTTGGTAATTCGTCTGTGGAGCAAAACTCCCAGATATTAGTATCTTTTTCTCTTTTCGCCATTGGTGTTACACCACAAGAATTAGCAGTATCAACCATCGTGCCATCTTGAACCCACGAAAAATACTGGCTTAGGCGAACTGGGAATCTAGTCTGAGATTGCAATATCTTCCATTCAGAAACTGCGTTTGAATAGCCATAGTATTGTTCTTTAAATTCTAATTGTTTTGCCATCGCGTAGGCAAAGTGTTGAAACACCAAACCCCGCTTTTCTGTCTCCTCATGGACAAAAGGGTTTACTGCTGCAACATCCCTCCACTGAGCATTAGGTAAAGGTTCAGTTAATACTGGAGGTTCGTGGGCAGTCCAGACACATCCTGGTTTAAACCTCCAGGTTCGCAACCATTCTTGTGCGGGATTCTGAGCGTAACAGTTGCGAGTGCTAATAACCAGATTCTCTCCGACAAAATACCAACACCAATAAAAAGCAGCCGTTTTTTCAGGATTATTGATGAACATATATCTGGCAGTACACAATTGCTCAACAGTCCACAATTCATCCACATCCACTTGCCACAGCAAACACTCCTCGCGAATATTAGGTAGTGGTGCATTAACCATTTCACGTTTGCCTTCCCAGAAAATACCCTCCGGTTTACGATAAACAGTGACATTTTCTGGATATAACTGTGCCAGTTCGTCTAGGTATTCTGCTGTGCCGTCATTGCTGCGTCCCTTGGAGTGGATTTCGTCGGTAATACGTCCGCCATTTCGCAAAGACCAGGCTGTATCATGCTTCAAGTCCGCTACACCCTCGACTATATGCCAATGCCATTTATAGGGGAGTTGTTTGAATACTTCTATGTGATACTTGATGAATGGCTCACCATTGAGGACAATAGTAAAGAAGTGAATCGGTAATTCGGGTGATGAAGTAGAGGAGAAAGCAGTAGAATTTTTTTGACCGCAGGCCAGAGTTGACGAATACTGATGATTGACTAGACAATATTTGGCAATATTATGCCATACACGCTCAGAACCCGGCCAAGTAGGTACAACATCATGAAACGCTATCCAACCATCTTCTTTTAGGAGAGGGAATGACAGTTCAAAGTCTTTTAATACATCTAAGAATTGGTGAGAACCATCAATAAAAATAAAGTTAATTTTGTTAGCACCAGTTAGTTCGCTCCACTGGCTTAACACTTGATGAGAATATCCCTGTAAGGGGACTACATATTCATATAATCCATTTGTTTGTACATTATGTTGCCAAATTTCAAAGAAGTTTCTGTCGGGAAAGTCAATATCGTTGCCGTCCCAGGTATCAATACAATAAATTTTCCTATTAGTTCCTATACAAGCATAAGCCATTGCGACTGTGGAGCGTCCTTTATACGAGCCTATTTCAACTATTACAGCATCCTTAGAAAGGGATTTTACCTTATTGAAAAGGTACTCTTCTTGCCCTGGAACCATGAAACCTTCAATGGCTTCAACAGCAGACTGAATGGTTGTATAGCTGACTGGTTGAACAGTAATTTTTTTGAACATAGCGTAGGCATTTATCTCCGAGTTTGAAATATTATTTTCCATTGTTTAGAGCCTGTCTTTACCTTGCTTGTTAGATTAGCGTTTCCTTAGATTAGGCATCTGACTACTTAAAAAATTAAATTCTTTTCATTAAACGCCTAATTACTAAAATTATATGTAGCAGGTAAATTGTCCTTCATATTTAGAAAAAAAGTTAGTTATATAAATTAAGGCTTCTTGAGGAGATAAATTGTGAACTTGCTCTATATCAGCATTCCACGGAAATTTATTTTTCCGGTCGGGTTTATCGAGATACCCCCTTCTGTAGGCTTCCTCTGGTGTAAGTGAAGTTATCGGACTGATTTCTTGAGGAATCAAGAAAGCATTATTATAATGTAACTCTACGAGAGCATAGTTATATTTTTGGCACAGATTATTTAACTGTGAAATACTTTGACCAAAAAAGTGATCGTTATTCCAAACATAATTGGGGCTATAGTTAACAGTAAACTTTAGAGGTGGTGGGATTTTTTCATTTATTTCTACGGTAATCAACAAAGGTCTAAATGAACTAAGTATTTTGTCTAATACAAAATAATCATAACCATCTATATCAAGATTGAGAAAACTAAAGTTTTCTGGAACTTGATGTGTTTTCATAAGAGAAACTACGTTTTCAGGTGTCACCATGCACTTACTTAAGTTTACTTTTTCAAATTCAGTATACCTAAGTGCTAATTTGGTAAATAGTTGGCTATCATATTCTACTGCTAACCCACTCCATCCTTGCTTGTATAAAAAATAAGTGTTTGACATACTTATCCCATCACTAGCAGCTATATCGACACAGTATTTGTTTTCTATATTTAATTGGTTTAAATATTTATCAATAATAGTTTCTTCGTCTAAATATGAATATTTATGAGTAGGAGTATCTACAGTTTGGGTATCTGGGATTTTAGGGCTAGCTAGCATCAATACCTTAACAAATGCTTGAGAATCGGAGGCATAACGCTGACAAGCTGTTGCAAATTCCAGGGTAGATTGTTCGTAGGGTAGACAATCTAAAATGCTTTGAAGTACTTGTAATAGTAAATCGGAATTAACAGGGTACAACTCCGAGCGCAACAACTCAACAATTCCCAAGGATATTAGGTATTGATTTGTCAAACTATTCATTTTAATAGAAAGATCGACAATCTTTAACAAATTATTTATGTCGGTGGGATCTATTTCCCGGATGTGTTGCCGGATTCCGCGAGCAACAGCATAATCCGTGAGTCTTTCTCGGCGCTGTGCTTCTGTTTGTATAACTTTTATTAGTTCAGATGTGCATTCTTCGCTTTGTTCGGCATTGCCCTCAAGTATACCTGTGAGCCAGACTGTTAGAGCTTCGGCTTCTTGCTCTTGCAAAAGCAGCATCAACCCCAAGTGCCAATAGTGGGATTTAATGTTTGGTTCAGCTTCTATAGCTTGCTCATAAATACTCGCTGCTTGAGAATAGTCTCCTAAAAACAAGCAGGAATTACCTCTTTTTTGCCAATTACATTGATCGTTTAACACACTCCTGGCACTGTAACCGCTGCTGTAATTTATAATTTTAGCAATAATAGGCAATGAACTTAGTCCCACCTTAACTAGCTCTGGAATCTCCGCTAAGCTCTCTATAATATTATCCGCCAAGTTATATCTTATATCGTCGCCATATTGCAGGGTCAAATACGCTAGAAGTTCCAGAGCATAGTCAGGAAAGTTCATCACATCAGCGATACAAGCTAATTTTAGTATTTGATCAGGTGTCTTTAATTCTGTATCCAAGTCTTCCCGAATCAGATCCCGAAAATAAAAAGCATCAGACCAGACTAAGGCTCCATAGTGGTCGGGTGACACTACAGGCATTCGGCGATCGTCACGATGTATATTACATAAATCAAAAAGTGTAAATCCTTGTTCTCTCAGGTACACATCTACATCCCCAAACAAAGGTTGACCCTTGTATATTTCTGTAAACTCTACTTCTGTTACAATCGCTAGAGTGCTACTTTTTAAAATACTAGAAGCTCCTTTTAAAACCAGAAGCTCTGCCCCCTGAACGTCTAGTTGTATAAAATCAATCTCGTTAACTGCTTTTGATTGGCAAAAAGAATCTAAAGTTGTTATCTCAACTTCCACAGTAGAAACTAGCTCAATTAGCTGAGAATTTCCGACAAACCGCTCAATATAGAAATCGCTGGGAGGATATAGTGAACTGCAACCTGGGTGTTTAGTAAGATAAATTGTGGATGTTCCGACAGAATTTCCCAGAGCTAGTGGAATATGTTTTTCAGTCCAATTTATTTTTCGAGCTTCTATAGTGGCGTTAGCCTCATGACAAGCAGCTTCATCAGCATCGAATCCATAGATAGTAAGATTGGGTGCAAAAATATCCCACCCCTGACTCCCATAGTCATCTTTGTCTGCGATCTTACGAGAGCCAACGAGGCATACTGTTACGTGAATATTATTTAAATGCCCGCTTTTCTTTAGGCTCGGAACAAAAATTGCCATGCTATAACCTGGAGATAAAATAAAAGGATAATTAACGATGATATGGGTAGATATTGCTATGGTAGGGGAGATTGCTGAGAAGCCAATGGAGAAGATACATCTGAAGTCCCCCCTTTCCGCTACTACTTCCCCTTCACCTGCCCCAACAATACCTTATAATCTGATCGCCCGGGATTTAGCTTCACCAACTTCTCCAAAGGCTCGATCGCCCCTTTCCCATTATTCATCTGCAAGCGCACATTGGCCAACCCCTCCAGAGCCGTCTGATTCTGCGGTTCTCGCTGCAAAACCGTTTCATATCCCCGTTCCTGCGCCGCCAGCAAAGACTCCTGAGAAACTGCTACCGGAGCCGATTTTTGTTGGTGCTGACTGCTCAAACCGCTGCCGAACAGACTCACCATACCAAAAATTGCCGAACCGCCAAAGCCAACCATTGATACTAACGCAAAAATCTGCTTAATTCGATCGCTCCGATGAACCCGACTTTCACTAGATTTTTTCTGTGTACTTTCCATTGCTAACTCTTGGCGTCGCTGTTTTCCAGGCACTCGCAAAGCACCTATCTCTAGATTGCCCAAGTTCGATCGCAAAACGATCGCCCTTCGCCATTTAAAATTTGAAACCAATTCTCCCCCACACAAAAACTGAGACTTGTCAAGGACATTTAGGTAACAATAACACGCGGGCGATCGAATTGGTGAAGCGCGATCGCACCCTTACTTTTTAGCCGTTACTCTCAGGCAATTCGCCAAACCGATCTCGGTAAAGCGCTAGCAAAGATGTGAGTTCAGGATCACGCTGGCGTTCCGCTTCTAGTGCTGAGGCTAATTCATCAGAAAGCCGATCTAATTTTTCTTCTAATTTTGTTGCAGTCCTGCATATCGCTCCTTAATTGTGGTTATTTTTAATTTAAAACGCCCTTGCTGACTCGATTGTGTAATCAAAATGGGATTGGATTAAGGGCCGAAAGGTCGATCGACCTCCCACACCTTCAAATGCCATCAGGATCGATACCCTGACGAATCAAGTATGCCATTAGTCGATCGGCGCGCTGGCGTTCATCTTCGGCGCGCTGGCGTTCCTGTTCCACCCGTTCCGCACCCCACAGCAGCAAATTGCCATTCTCATCCCACCAGCGCAACCAATAACCCATTCTATGAGATTTTTCACCTTCCCAAACCCCCAGAAATAAACCCCTTGATTCTATCCAGAATCGCTGATTAGCATCCGGTTCTTGCAATTCGTATTCTCCAGAAGTCGAGAGTCTGTACACTTCCAATACTCCCGATTTCGGTTCAAAAATTACATAAATCGGTACTTGCAAAATTCGCTCGTAAAACCGCCATTTTCCGTAAGGATATGTCGGTTTATTTGAATATTCACTACCGTCAGTCTCCGATAAAAATTCCATCACTACAGCAGGTACTTCTCCCTCAGCATTGGGCGTGTAACTGCGGCGAACTTCTCCTGGTTCTGCTGGCAATACTGAGGGAACGTACACCCAATCCGGTGCTTTTACTACTGTTTTGTCGTTAACTTTGGCACAGAGTCCAAAATTGGAAGCTATTAGCATTGAAGCTAGGATAAATCCTGCGATCTCCAAGGCTTCTCGGAGGGCCGCCGCTAAAAGTGGTTGGTCAATGTTTTCAACAGGAGCGTCGGGTAATTTAAAGTCGTCGGGCAATTTTTCCCAAGTTATATTATACTTGGTTTTGGTTTCGTCCGGTTTCGATAATATTTGCGTCATTGGTTTTTCTCGTGGCGATATAAAGAGTTTTTTCTTAATAGGATTTGGACAATAAATTTAATACCTGGTGCGAAAGCCACACCTTATTAAATAGCTGTAATCAAAGTGCGTATTGCCCATATTACTAACTAGAGTAAGTCGCGAATATTGCACTGGCGGTTATTCAATTATACCGTGTTTTAAGGATTATTTTCGGGAGCAACTGGTTCTGCTGACTTTGCAGTTTGAGAAGGTATAACAGGCAATTTTTGCTGTTTGTGCAAGCGAGGGAATCCCGGCTCTACTGATTGATTTCTGGCAGGTGTACTCGCCTTTACTTTCTCAGAAAGGGGAGCTAATGTTTGAGTCACTTTAACTTGCTGTCGCAGTTGTTCTGTCGAACCCAATAAGCCTCCTAATCCGTTGAACAACCTGCGAATATTGTTGCGGAAAGCCGGATCTCCTGTCAAATCATCCACGTCGGAAGTGATTTTCTGCACGTTCTGAAATGTAGCTCGTGCAGAATCTAGAGTTTGCTGCAATAATAGCAAAGTGGCGGGATTGTTTACCTGGCTGGATAAATCTCGCAAATTACTAGAAGCTTGGGCAGCATTCGCTGATAAAACTTCTAAATTGTTCAGCAATTGTCCTTGATTGATTCGATTAATTGTCGGACTCAAGCTGCTGACAGCTACCCGCAGTTCCTGACTGCTTTGATTGATGTTATTCAGAGTTGAGACTAAACTGGCGCGGTTGGTTGTTACTAAAGAATTGAGTTGGTTGGCTGTTAATGTAATTTGATTGGCTGCTTGAGTTACTGAATTAGCAGAATTTATCGCAGCTGCAGATACGGCTTTTGTGGAAGTGTCCGCCGTAGCTGCTACTTTAGAAACATCAGCGGCGGCGGCTGATATTTCCGTCTTGAGCGATTGATTTAAGGTACTTGCTTCTCCCTTCAATGATTGATTTAAACTGCTGGCTTCCCCCTTTAATGATTGATTTAAACTTGCTATTTCACTTTTTAATGATTGATTTAAGCTCCCAAGGTCTCCCCTTACAGATTGATTTAAATTTTTTATTTCCGCTTGGGCAGTTTGAGTTAAATTTGATAAATCTTGAGTGAGTTTAGCTGCACCTTTAGCTGTGTTGGCTGTATTCTCGGTAAGAGATTTAATATTGTTAAAAAGCGCGGGGTCAGTGTAGAAATTAGCTAGGCGGACTGTGGATTTAATTAGTTCGTCGATAGTGACACCAGCTTGACCTTTTAAGCGCGAATTTTGGCAGATAATCTCTGGGGGACAGTTGGCACTAACGGGATTGGCGGTAAGTAATGATTCTGGCAAAATCGAGTTGGGGGTAATGTCGATCGACGATTCGCCAATTAAACCCGATTTATTCGCTTCGATGGTAACATCCCTGGGAATCACTAAAGTACCGGGGGCAATCTCCAGCGTCACGTCTACCCCGTTGGAACCCGGTTGGAGGGCGGTAATTTTACCGACTGCAACCCCGCGATACCTGATGGGCGTGCCTATTTGCATTCCTTGGGCGCTGCCAAATTCTACGGCGAATTTGTAGCTGCGGTTCCCTAGTTGCACGCCCCGCAGCCAGAGAACTAAGCCACCAAATAAACCGATTCCTACTAAAATTAAGAACCCGACAGAACCTTCTCTTACAGTTCGCGATCGCATATTACCTCCTTTGGCAGTTGGCAGTTGATAGTTGGCAGTTGGCAGTTGATAGTTGGCAGTTGATAGTTGGCAGTTGTTAATTTTTGTCTAATGTGTTGCCTATAGATTTTAGATAGGCGTTTAGCCTTGGCGACAGTGCGTCAATAATTGGCTTGAGTGTTTCTACTTGCGTACTTGTTAGTAGTTGCCTAGTATAAGCCCGTCTCAACCAGTGCTTTGTTTTATATAAAGAACCTCTGGCAATCTTGATAAATCGCCGATGATTATGATAGCTACCTCGACCATCTCCTTCAGCAATATTAGCACCACTACTAAGCTGTCGCGCATTTAAATTGTATATTCAGGGCGGGCTTTCTGGCCCAACCCCTACTCCCTGACAGGTGTAGGTTTTTTACGACGGGGTAGTATAAAGTCAATTAAACCAGGCGAAAATGAGGGTGTTGAAACGA
>NZ_JAUBSH010000062.1:0-7466 GCF_036704705.1 Microcoleus sp. K1-B1
TTTGTGCGTTAGCCTTACTTAATTCAGTTTACCCTCTCCGGGGACTGGAAGAGTTTATTTCTTGGATGTCCCTAACTCGAAGCGATCCTCTACCAAATGATAAACTTCAACTTGTGCTTTTGTGACTTCATAAATGCCGTAAAAAGCAGGTCGAATTATCCGCTCGTAAATCCAAAATTTGCCCTGGCGAGGAGTCCTATCTCTTTCTTCACTGCCATCGCCAGAAACAAATTCAAGTACAATTAGAGGCGGCATTAATTCACGCCACATTACATAGGAACGGCGCAGATTTCCGTCAAGAGTTGGCGGCACGTCGGGCACGTAAAACCAATCAGGTGCTTCGGCTCCTTTTTCTGGCGGTTCCGGGGGTTGGACCACCCGCCAATAAATACCGGAATCTTGACCGATGCAGTATTGTCCGTCGGGATGAATTTGGTCTAAAATGGGTCGAACAGATGTTGTTAACAGGATGCTTTGAGGGTGTTCTTGAAAGTTTTTCACAAAAGTACCGTCGGAGTCTGGTAATTGAGTGTGGTCTGGGAAATCTGTGGCTAGAATTTCTGATTTTTCGGTGCCACTCATGTTGACCTCTTGAATGTTCAAAATTTCTACTTATAATTGGTGAATGATAGATTAATTATGCTATTATGTCGTGACCAACCTGCGATTGCTATAGAGAATATTTTAAATAATATGAGTCAGTACAAGTTAATTATTTTCGACTTCGACGGCACTTTGGCAATTACTCACAAAGCTATTGTATTTTGCTTTACCAAAACTTTTGAAACATTCAATATTATCCCGCCTGCTGCTGATACTATTATAGGTACAATCGGCATCAATTTACCAAATAGTTTTAAAATCCTCCATCCGGCGATCGAGGAAAGCGCAATTCCCGAATGGGTTGAAACTTACCGCTCTTATTATCGGACGGAAGGTGAAAAGCAGGTAGAGTTATTTACCGGGACAAAGCAAGTCTTGCAGTTGGCGCGTCAGTCTGGATTGAGCCTGGGAGTTTTCAGCAACAAACAGGTTACTTTTGTTAATGTATTACTAAATAGTTTGAGAATTCACAGTTTTTTTGATTTGATATTAGGTGATAACGGACAAATAATTCCGAAACCAAATCCGACTGTTTTTCACTCGATTATTAAACCGCTGTTCCCGGAGTTGGATAACAGTCAAATTTTAATGGTTGGCGATACAGCGATTGATTTGCTGTTTGCTAAAAATGCTGGGATAGATGTTTGTTGGGCGGCTTACGGATATGGCGATCGCGCTCAGTGTCTCGCCCTAGAACCGACTTTCGCGATCGACGATATTTCAGAACTTGCTGTGTTCGTTCAAAATTAATTTTTCCTCTGTTTGTTTGAGAAAAGAGTTTGAATCATTTAAATATAAAGAATTTAATTATTTTTTTTTACTACATCCGGATGAGTGAGTTTTTATTTAATTGAAAAAATAAATACCCGAACTTGTAATCCGCCCAAACCCTGCCAAGCAAACCATACCAAAGATAGAGTGATCCCTGGAACAGCTATTATAAATTAACAAGTAGGATTCCTTTGAAGGTAGAAGGCACAAGGCAGAAGCAAATAGGAAAAAATGAGGGAAGCCAGATTTTTTTCAGGTAGAATTTACCGCCCAAATTCTGCATAATAGCCTTCTAACTTCTACCTGTGGAAAACAGGCAATTCTGTTAAACTCTAGGATGTGCTGCCAGTCGGGATCTACAATAAACTCAATTTATAGAAACTCATGCAGATAGATATAAGCATTCCTTCGGAAACGCTATCGCCGACTCGTACTGGCGGCACACCGAATTTAATAGAAGAAGTATTTCGACTGTACGATCGCGCCCTGGCAGCTACCAGCAACGGCATCGCGATCGCGGACGCTACTCGGCCCGACAAGCCTATAGTCTACTGCAACGGCGCTTTCGAGCGGATTACAGGGTACGATCGCACCGAAATAATCGGGAAAAACTGCCGCTTCCTGCAAGGCCCGGATACCGATGGCGCTGCCGTCGATCAAATCCGCGCGGCCCTGAAAGAACAGCATGACTGCAAAGTAGTTCTGAAAAACTACCGCAAAGACGGCACGCCTTTCTGGAACGAACTCACCATCTCGCCCGTGCGCGACAGCAGCGGGATCGTTACCCACTTCATCGGCGTCCAATCTGATATCACCGATCGTTTCCAAGCAGAAGCAGCCCTCAAACAAGCCGAGGCAAAATACCGCAGCATCTTTGAAAACGCCACCGAAGGCATATTTCAAACCGCCCCAGACGGGCGCTACCTCAGCGCCAACCAGGCACTCGCCCGAATGTACGGCTACGATTCCCCGTCAGAACTGATCGCAAAATGTTCGGCAAAAAACCTTTACGCCGATCGCACCCGCCGCGCTTCCTTCATGGCAGAAATCAGCAAAAACGGCTCCCTGAAAGAGTTTGAGTCCTGCGTCCGCCGCCAAGACGGCAGCACTACCTGGATCTCGGAAAACGTGCGCGAAGTTCGCGACGAAGATGGCGAACTCCTTTACTACGAAGGAACCGTCGCCGAAATAGCCGATCGCAAGCGCGCCGAAGCAGCCCTGCGAAATCAACAATACTGGCTGAAAACCGCGATCAACGCCGTCCCCGACGCGATCAACCTCACAGACAGCGAGGGGCGCTGGCTGATTGCCAACGACTGCGCCCTCCAACTTTTGGGCTGGGAAACCGCAGACTACCAGGGCAAAACTACTGCCGAACTCGCTGCCGCAGCCGATCCGAGAGTCAGAGAAATCCTGCTAACTTGGCAGGAAACCGACGAAACCACCTGGGAAGCAGGCACTCTTACCTCCAGCCGCGAAATTGTTTCCTTGCCCACAGGCGGCAGCAATTTGTTTGAAGTGCGGAAAGTGCCACTCTTCAACCCCGACGGTTCGCGCAAAGGTTTGGCCGTCGCGGGGCGGGACATCACCCAGGAAGTGGCAGCGGATGCAGCTTTGCGAGACAGCGAACAGCGGTTTCGGGCAATTTTTGAACGCGCTGCGATCGGCATGGTAGTCGCTACCCTCGAAGGTGTTGCGATCGCCACTAATCCGGCATTTCAAGCTATGCTGGGGCGATCGGAAGCTCAACTGCGGGGTCTCGGCCTCGACGAGTGCGCGCACCCGGAAGACGCACAAGTTTCGCGCGAGTTGCGCCAACAGTTAGTCGCCGGCTCCCGCGAAGCTTACCAAATCGAGAAGCGCTACCTCCGCCAAGACGGCAGTATCAGGTGGGGACGCCTCAGCACATCTGTCATCGACAGCAGTCAGGGAACGCCACAGTTTATTTTGCAAATGGTAGAGGATATTACCGATCGCAAACAAGCCGAGTCAGCTTTGTTCCAAAATGAGGCTAAGTGGCGATCGCTAATTCTCAACAGTTCCGACATCATTACTATTCTCGACGCCAGCGGTCGTATTGTTTACGAAAGCCCTTCTGTAGAAAGAGTTTTAGGCTACGAACCCGATGAAGTCGCCGGTCAAATTGCTCTCGATTTGATCCACCCTGACGACTTGCCCTCGGTGATGTCCGACGGCGAAAAACTGATCGCAAATCCAGGCGATCCGATCGCCCTAGAAGGTCGGTTCCGGCGCGCTGACGGTTCTTGGTGTTTTCTCGAAGGTGTGGGCATCAACTTGCTAGCAGACCCCGCTGTGAAAGGAATTGTGATCAACTCCCGCGACATGACGGCGCGCAGGCAAGCAGAGTACCGCCTCAGCAAAATCAACGAGTGCTTTTTGGGATTCACCACCGACGCCGCTGAGAACATCCAGCGGCTGACATCCTTAGCCGGTGAGCTTTTGGGGGGAAGCTGCGCCATTTACAGCCGCCTCGGTGGCGGACTGCTGCAAGCGATCGCGACTTGGCAAGCGCCGCCGGACTACCCGCTGGTCGATCGCGCCGAGGGCCGCATCTGCACCGAGGTATGCAGCAAAGGAAGCGATCGGGCTGTTGCCATTCCTGACTTGCAGAACACGATCTACGCCCAAACCGATCCCGCTGTCATCCGCTACCAACTGCGAAGCTATCTGGGACAAGCAGTGCGGCTGGGCGACAATTACGTGGGTGCGGTGTGCGTTGTCAACACCGAGTCGATCGCGCCCACAGAAGCCGACTGCAAGCTGATCGGAATTATTGCAGCGGCGATCGGAGTTGAGGAAGAACGGGCCGCCGCCGCCGATCGCGATCGGCAAAAATCCCAAGAACTGCAAACAGCTTTGAGCGACTTGCAACAAACTCAAATGCAGTTAGTACAAACCGAAAAAATGTCTTCCCTCGGGCAGGTGCTAGCAGGAATTGCCCACGAAATTAACAACCCAGTTGGCTTTGTCGCCGGCAACCTCTGCCACGTGCGAGGCTACGTTCTCGACTTGTTAGAAATCGTGCAAGTCTATCAAGAAGAGTACCCAAATCCCCCAGCAAAACTTCAGCAACAAGCCGAAGATATAGACTTAGAATTTCTAGCAGAAGACCTGCCAAAATTGCTCAATTCAATGCAGACCGGATGCGAGCGCATTGTAGAAATTATTCAAACTCTCCGAAATTTCTCGCGGGCTGACGAAGCGAAAATCAAAACAGCCGACATTCACGAAGGTTTAGAAAGTACCTTATTAATGTTAAACAGCCGACTGAAAGCCAAACCCAACTGGCAGGGCATTAAAGTGATTAAAGAATACGGAGAACTGCCGCAAATAAACTGTCATCCCGGACTGTTAAATCAGGTATTTATGAATGTATTGGCAAATGCGATCGACGCTTTGGAAGAAAGCTGCAGCCAAGCAAAAGACACCGCCACTTCTATCTTTCCTACTATTACTATTCAAACAGAAACGATTGATGATAAAAGCATTTTAATTCGGATCAAAGACAACGGCTTTGGCATTCCAGAAGATCAGATTGTGCGTTTGTTTGACCCATTTTTTACCACAAAACCCGTAGGTAAAGGCACAGGTTTGGGTTTATCAATTTCGCACCAAATTGTCGTTGAAAAACACAACGGCAAATTGCAGTGCCTATCAGAACCCGGTAAAGGTAGTGAATTTATCATCGAAATTCCAATTCGTTGACATCAGGACGACGCTAATCAGGATATCAGGTCAATTCCGGTTGCACCGTCCGTGATAGTTGACTGTTGGCTGTTGACTGTTGGCTGTTAACTGTCAGTCGAAAAACTGAATGATGGTTGAGTATGGAGTGTTAACTCGATTTTACGCCCGACGATGCTAGCGGATTTGATATCATGTCCATTAATTATGTCCGCATTCGGCTTAAAAACCCCCTTGATTTCTTAGTCCCTCTCAGCTAGGAACGAAAGTTTGTGTAGTAGCGATTTCTATCGCCGAGTCTTATCAAGGGGTTTTTAACGCGGATTTGGTATCAGTGGTTTGACACCCTACTAAGAGCGCGGTAAGGTGCTCCAGGTGCACCCTACATAATGCGGTAAGGGGCGTAATGCGCGCCCTAAATATAGCAGTTTTAAACTGAGTCAGGTACTCTGCTGTCAGGACCCCATTACCCATTACCAATGTGTACCTGACTCAACTGAAAAATACTATAATTAGGTTCAAGTAAGTCCTAATTTACTTAAAAACTAAATTGAGTCCGCAAATTGCCCACAAAAATTGTCGGGTTGTTATCGAAATTATTGGCATTCCAGATCGCATAAAATGCCGGTACGAGCGAAATATTCTCGGTGACAGGCAAATAATAAGTGGCTTCAATTTCGTACTGTTTGCCACCATTCCCCCCGCCCGAAACCAGAAACCTGCGACCACCAGTAACGTCAAAAGGTACTAAAAATGAGGCAGTAAACACAGCTCCTTTTTTGAATAAATCAGGAAGTGCAAATCCTAACATATAAGATTGAGTTTTGATCGTGCCGTCGGGTCTGTCAGTCTTGGGAAATATATTGGTTTCGGCGTAGCCGTAGCGGCCGAAAAGACCGAAACGGCGGCTGAGCGACCAATCGAAATTAAAGCTATAAGTATTGGCAGTAGCATTGCCGAGACGACCACCGAAACCGTCATCTGCCAAACCGTTAAGGGGCCTGCCATTCGGTGCTCCAATTAGCCCGCCAATTTGCTGGATGTTGGAACGGCTGTACAAAAACCGCAAATTTGTTCGATCGCTCGGACTGAATGTTAGTTCGGCGGTACTCGTATTTGTCCCACCAAACAAGCCTTGAGACGGATTGGAAGCGGAATTAAACACCGGAGAGGGCAAAAATTCCATACTCTCGCCCAAATAGCCTAAACGCAGTTTCAATCGGCGGCTGATATCCCACAAAGCCAAAGCACCTGCGCCGCGTTTGGTAGCAGTTAACAAAGTGCTATTGTTAGAATTAAAACTGCTCGCACCGTCCACGAAAAAGCTAAAGTTATTGTTGTCAAAGTAGCGGTAGAAATTAATTCTGGGGCCGATTACTACTTGCAAGCTGTTGCTAACCGGGAACTGATAATAAAGTTCTCGCAGGATAACTTCATTGGGATTCACCCCAGCAGTCTGGTCTAGAAAAGGAGTGCCAAAGGTATTAAAAAGACCCGGAGAAGTATACTGATTGGCTGGTGAATTTCCGTTGCCTACAGCTAGCTGTGTAACCAATTGGTCTTTCCCTGTAAAAGAAGTAGTGAGGGTTAACCAAATTAAGTGGCTGAAAGTAATTTCTGGATCGTCCACTCTCTGCACGATCGGTCTGTTGGTGACAGGATCGCGTCCGGGTACTCGATCGAGCGGAGCAGCATTTCCATCTATTGCTTCAACTCGGACTCCCTTGCCCGCAAAAGCTCCACTCAGGTTAAACCAAGCAAATCCGTTGAGTTTAGTAGTAGTTGAAAATTGGTTGGCTTCCAATTCGGCAGTGCGGGCTTCTAAAGCATCTACTCGACCGCGCAATGTAGCTAATTCTGCTGCAAATTCTTCTTGCAATCTTTGCAAAGCAAGTAAATCTTCTCGGCTGACTAAATTACCAGTAGAACCGCCAAGTTGTTTGGTAATTTGGTCTAAGCAAGCGTTTAATCCGGCGGCGAATTCATACCGAGTCATTGCTCGATTGCCTCGGAATGTGCCGTCTGGATATCCCGCAATGCAGCCGTATCTTTCTACTAGGGATTGCAAGGCTTGAAAAGCCCAATCTGTCGGCCGCACGTCGGAGAGTTGGGAAACAGAAGTGACTTGTGCTGCGTCTTCTTGTATGCTGAGGTCATCAGCGGTGCCCGTCTCGCTGCTGATGTCGGCAACTTTGCTGGCTTCAGCAACTTGTTGAGACTGAGGAGAGTTTGCAATTTCTAACTTCTGTGGGGGCAATTCGCCAATTGCCTCCGTTATTTCTGGGGTTGTTGTTGCACGATCGACAATTGCTATATCTGTTTCGGGTAAAGCACGATTGACTGTTGCTGCATCTGTTTGAGGTAAAGCACGATCGACTGTTGCTGCA
>NZ_JAUBSH010000062.1:7566-40221 GCF_036704705.1 Microcoleus sp. K1-B1
TCTGTTTGAGGTAAAGCACGATCGACTGTTGCTGCATCTGTTTGAGGTAAAGCGCGATCGACTGTTGCTGCATCTGTTTCGGGTAAAGTTCGATCGACTGTTGCTGCATCAGTTTGAGGTAAAGCACGATCGACTGTTGCTGCATCTGTTTGAGGTAAAGCGCGATCGACTGTTGCTGCATCTGTTTGAGGTAAAGCGCGATCGACTGTTGCTGCATCTGTTTGAGGTAAAGCACGATCGACTGTTGCTGCATCTGTTTGAGGTAAAGCGCGATCGACTGTTGCTGCATCTGTGTCGGGTAAAGCGCGATCGACTGCGGAATTAGTCTCTGCGGTAATCGCCGCTAACTGCGGTATCTCAATCTTACCTGCTGCCAGCGCTGCGTCTGGGGTAGCCGTAGGGACGGCACTCGCTTCTAGCGCAACTTCTGGAGTTGAGGTATCCTGAATTTGAGCTGTTGCGGAGATCGGCCCCAAAGGCACTGCCGCACCAGAAATCAAGAAAGACAGCCAAAAAGCTTTAACGGAGGTTGAATTATTCACCATAAAACTCACACCACTTATTGAAAATTAAATTTGGCCAATGTTAACCGATAAGCTTGCTTATAAATGTAGTTGGTTTAACAAATTCTTATAAATAGTTAAAATTATTTTAGGAAGCGATCGATTCCCAATCACTAATCACTGATGACTACTGACTCCTGACTAATTCCCCAAATGAAGTTTTTATTAGTTACAGATTTAGACAACACGCTAGTCGGAGATGACGAAGCAACTCAAGTTTTCAACCAGCGCTTGCAATCACTGCGATCGCAAATTTGTTTGGTTTACGCTACCGGGCGTTCTTCTGCTTCCACTTGCGAATTAATGGCCCAAAAGCAACTGCTAACACCCGACTATTTGATCGCAGGTGTAGGTAGCGAAATTTACCAAGACGGAATCCTCGATTTAGATTGGGCGGAATATCTTTCTCAAGACTGGGATAAAATGGCGATCGCCTCTTTAGCGCAGCAGTTTTCCCAGCTTAAACTCCAATCCGTCAAAGAACAAAATCCTTGGAAAATCAGTTATAGTCTGGAACCAGCAGCAGAAAATAGCTCGACAGTCCAGGCGTTGCAACAAAAGTTAACTGAATCGGGACTGCCAGCTCAAATCATTTTTAGCAGCAATAGAGATGTGGATATTTTACCACAAACTAGCAATAAAGGCAATGCCCTTACTTATTTACAAAAGCGCCTACAAATTCCATCTGAGACAACATTAGTTTGCGGTGATTCTGGCAATGATATCAGTATGTTTGAACAGGATGTCCGGGGAGTAATCGTCGCTAATGCTCTATCAGAACTCTTAAAATGGCATCGCGAATGCGGCACTGACAATCATTATTTAGCTGGTTCTGCTTGCGCTTGGGGAATCATGGAAGGAATGGCATATTTTTGGGAATTTTGATTGCCAACAATTCGGTTTGGTTAGTAGTCAGCAGTGAAGTCCTCAGTACAAACGCACCCCAAGCACCCCAAGTCCTGCAAACAGTTAAAATCTGTTCAGGAATCTCAACCGCGTATCGATCGAACCTGCGAGTTGCGATACCATCAGCCTGTACTGCTTTATCAAACCTAATCGAACTTAACTTTAGTTACCTCAAGCGAGTTGAAGTTTATTTCCTAGCGTGTCGGGTGGAACTCACATCTTGCACCATTCTCAAGAACAGGCAAGATGCCTGTTCCACAAAAGATAAATTTTCTTGTGGAACAGGCATCTTGCCTGTTCAGAAAAGGCTAATTGAGAATGGTGCCAGATGTGAGGCCCAACGTAGTGGAGGGAGTCGGCTATCCCAAAATAAATTGCCTATTCCCCGATCGCCAAAGGTTCTATAGTTAAGTTTAGCGCCTAAACCTAAATTACTCTCTCTATAAAAACTTATCTTTCTAGATGAACAAGATGTAGGTTGAGTCAACTATTTGCCCCTTTAGTTCAGTTCGCAAACGCACCGCCACATGGAACAAAATACTTTACCCGTAGAGGTGATTCTCTCTCACCCCCGCCAATATTTAGGTAGCATTCGGCTGGACTGGACGCCACAACCTGGGAACTATGTAGATTTAGAGGGACAAACCTACGCTGTCTTGGAACGCCACCACCGCTATCAACTCAAATCCGGCCGCTACCGACTGCAAAAAATTGCCCTGTACGTCCAGTCGGCCACACCGCCGACGGAAAGAACTTTTGTAAGTGGCATCTGGGTTATCGGAGATGCTAGCTGTCGCTTTAATGCTCGATCGGAAATTCTGCGCTGTGCTGTCAATCCCAATGGCCCGTGCAACTGCTGCTGCGACTACCAAAAGTCTTGAACCATCAAGTCAATCGATTTTAGATTTTAGATTTTAGATTTCAGATTTAAGCATTGACCCCACGGATAAATTCGGGGGCACCTTTATCGGATACAGGTTTTTTATTTCTGGACGGATGAATCCGGGGGCTTGTATCCTGGATGCTTTCGGTCAGTACACAATTCCACCTCGCCCAACCGAGAGTGCCGAGAATCTCGGCGTCTCCCTCATTTACCAGAAACTATCACAACCAACTAGCAACTCTGGAATCGAATTTAACTTCTTCAGGAAGGAGGTAATCTATCTTCTGATAGCTGTGCAGCACGTCGCGAATGCCAGTATGAATCAAATTTTCTATGTGCAGCAACTGTTCTGAAGAACAGCGAACCTGAACTGTTTGGTTTGACACAGACTCGCCGGAGTCGATCGCAGTATATCTATTAGGAACTCGGCTGAGTACATAAGCAATTAAATCTTGTCGCAATCCCGAAGGCGAAAAAGCTTGTTGGTATGGGTGCTTCGGATAAGACTCCAAGATAATTTCTACTTCCTCTGTGACTACAGCTAAGGTAATATTGACAAGATTTTTCTGCATTTTCCCCGTCCCCAAACACTCGTTAACTAATATTTTTGTGCCCGTTCTCGTTTTCGTCTGATTCCTCATGAATTTTAACCGGCTAATACCGCCAATCGTTCTTCGGTAATCACCAGCTCGAACTCGGAACTTACCTCTTCTATAACCCGCAGCACGTAGCAGGGAATCTTGTCGGATAAAATAGCACTTGCCACCGTACCAGTGTGAATTTCTAAGACTGCTTCAGCAGCAGCTTCAAACATCAGTCGCTGTCCCGGAAACATCACTCTTTCAAAGTACCAATTAGGAATGTTCCCAATCCGAACTACCTGAACTAGGTTGGTAACATTTGCGTAATAGCACAGAATCTGGTTGTTACCTTTATAAGATAGCTGATCAGACATTTAAAAAATCTCCACACTCTTTCAAAAACTTACTGAGACTTGACTTTGCCTGTTAGTGGCAATTGTGAGTTTGGCTCTTGATCAAACGACGGACTTATTTTTTTGGTGTTATTAGAGAGCGCGAATCACATCTTCAGTTATTAATTTTTGTATCATTTAGTTATCCTGCCAACACTTAGAGGACTGGCGCAGAAACCCCGGTTTTCCAGGTGAAAAAACCCGGTTTGTTTGGTATGCAGATCCTAGATCCTGACTTATTTAGGTTGGTTGTGCTGTGGCACCAGTTAATCGAAAGTACCATCACTGCCCCGAACTCTCCTGACAACAGATTCACTCTTTGGCAACGGAATGGTGCTGAGAGTGCGATCGACCTTCAGATCCAGAGCTTGGAGTAAACTTTATCTAAAAAATATGAGGAAATTATGAAGACCATCATTTTTTTTGATAAATATACTTTTGCCGAAGCAAGGATTACAACAGTTAGGCAAAAACCAGGTTTTTTAGCCAAAAACTTGGCTGCATCTGTGCTCATGGCTTAAAAAACCAGGTTTCTGAGGGAAATCTGCATAAATCTTGGATTAGCAGGCTGAAACCAGGTTTTTTAGCAAAAAACTTCGCTGCATCTGTGATTCCGTGTTAAAAAAAACCGTTCTTGATGCAAGTGTGCGTAACTTCTGGAGGAGTTATTCTGCCTGTAAATACGGTGATAGCCGATCGGCTTTGCAGGTAACAAAAAACCCCGACTCCCTGAGATCATCTCTAGAACTTCTAGGGAATCAGAGTTTAAATTAACCAATCACCGATCCATCTCAAAGCTAAATCAAAAAAATGAGGAAATTCTGAAAATAGCAGGAAAAACTAGAACTTTCCTGGACGCATAAACCCGGTTTACCAACATAATTGCGTAATTTTCGCAAGAATCAAAGGAACGAGAAAGCGCATTTGCGATCGTCATCAGGCTTGAATGCCCGCTTGATTCTTGCGTCGGGCTGGGCAGACTTTGTTTGTCTAGTAGCGGTTTCAACTGCCGAGTTTGATCTGCTATCTGCGATCGCCTTTTACCCGATTTTAAAGCAACGGTTCCCAACCCAGAATTTCCGCCACTTGCTGTGCCAAACTCAAAGGATCGAAAGGCTTTGCAATCACCCCCGCTACCCCCAAATCAGCAAATTCGCTCAAATCCATCGCCTGCACCTTAGCCGTCAGGAAAATCACCGGAATCCCCCGAGTAGCCCCATTGTTTTGCAGCAAACCAAACAAAGTAAGTCCGTCCATATCCGGCATCATCACATCTAGCAGAATAGCGTCAGGGAGTTGAGTTTCAGCTAAAAGCAATCCTTGGCTGCCGTCGGGCGCGCTTAGTACAATCCAGCCGCCTAAATGTTCCAGACAAGCCTGAATCACGCTGCAGAGGTTTTTTTCATCATCGATGACCAGAATGCGCTTTGCTGACATAATTAAAACTCAAATTTTAAATTAATCATGGTAAACCGAAAAAAAACTTACGCAGGCTGCCTCATCAACCGGGTTTCTTGAAAGATATAGCAAAAGGAAGAAGCAATAAAATTAAGAGTTTCAGCACTTAAGAACGTCCTAATCGTCGGGTGCTGTTGCTATATTTTGCCACTCATATCAAATCCGTTAGCATCGGAATAGTAAATTCTAGTTCACTGTTCACGGCGTCAACAGTCAACCGTCAACAGTCAACATCATGCCGGTGTAACCGGAAATGATATCACCTACTTAAACCCTGAACAGAAAAATCGACCTATCAGCCTCCCAAAATCATCCTACCCGCATGGGTTGCCAGGAACTTGAGCTTTCGCGAGATATTATCAAACCAATCTCAAACCTCCAAACTTTTTCCCCCCTCGCCTTCCAACGGTGCAGGCACTGTGAAATAGAAACTGCTGCCTTGTGAGACAACACTTTCGACCCAAATTCTGCCCCCATGCTGCTGTACTATGCTGCGACAGATAGCCAAACCCAAACCCGTACCTCCTTTTTGGCGGGAGTCAGAAGCATCCACCTGTTGAAACCGTCCAAAGATAGTTTCTAGTTTATCGGCAGGAATCCCCCGCCCTCGATCTTTGACTTCAAATAAAACCCTTGAAGCGTAGCTATCCCGTAGGGAATCGCCCAAATCTTGCACCCTGACAGTTACTGTACTCCCTGGAGCGGAGAATTTAATCGCATTGCTCAACAAATTTACCAGCAGTTGAACGATTCTGTCGGGGTCAGCCCAAATTTGGGCTGTTTCGGGCAAAATAGACAAATCAATGTTATTTTCCGCAGCCAAAGAAAGTACAGCTTCTGCAGACTTCCGCATCAAAACCTGGGCATCGCACCACTGCTTGACGAGGATAACTTGGCTCGAATCAAGCCGCTCTAAGTCGAGAATATCGTTGACCAAACGCACTAACCGTTCGGTATCGCTCGAAGCGATTTCTAACATCTGTTTGGCAGTTTCCGGTTTATTTCTCAGTACCCCAGCCGCCAGCAAACCTAAAGAACCGCGAATCGAGGCAAGTGGCGTTCGCAGTTCGTGGCTGACAATCGAAATAAACTCATTTTTCATTTTTTCAATTGCCCGACTTTCTGTGATATCTGTGACTGTGCCGACGTGACCAATTAGTTGAGATCTGTCGGAAAAAATCGGAGCTGTTTTAAGCCGACAAAACCGGATGGTTCCATCTCGCTGGATGTGGCGGAATTCGCAGGAAAATTCTCCATCTAGCGATTGCGATTGGGACCACTTAGACAGAATTAGTTTGAGGTCTTCGCGGTGAACAAACCGCATCCAGCCGTTTCCTAAAGCTGCTGCAGGTGTGAAGCCACCAATTGCTTGACAGCGAGGATTTGTATATGTACATTTCCCCTCAGTATCGATTTTGAAAATGCCCACGGGGGAACTCTCGCTCAGAGAGCGAAATAAAGCTTCGCTTTCCCGGAGTTCTGCTTGAGAAGTTTCTAGTTCTCTGGTTCGCTGCAAAACTCGCATTTCTAACCGTTCGTTGAGCTGTTGGAGAGCGGCTTCAGCAAGTTTGCGATCGCTAATATCGCGGTGCACTGATACCCAGTGGGTAAACTCACCATTTTCGTCCGCTATGGGGACAATGCTCATTTCTACCCAAAATTCCGTCCCGTCTTTGCGGTAATTGATCGAGTCAACCCGCACCGGCTGCCAGGTTTTCAAAGCAGTCCGTACTCGATGGAGACTGGCGCGGTCTGTTTTTTCTCCTTGCAAGATGCGCGGCGTTTTTCCCACAACTTCTTCGAGTGTATAGCCGGTCATCCGCGTGAAAGCTGGGTTGACATAAATAATTCGCGGCCCCGGTTCCTCAATCGGTTCAGCTTCGGTAATTAACACGGCGTCGTTAGTGGTGGTGACTGCTGATTCCAAGAGGCGCAACTGTAATTCTCTAGCTTTGCGATCGGTAATTTCTGTAACTGTCCCCACCATCCGCACTGCATCGGCGGCTTCGTTGTAAAAAAACTTACCTTTTCCCTCCATCCAGTGAATGCTGCCGTCGGGCCAAACCACCCGGTATTCCTGACAGTAATCCGATCGCTGGGGCAGGGCTTGATTTACAGCATTCTGAATACTGTTTAAATCTTCTGGGTGAACGCAAGCTGCAAAACTTTGATAAGTTCCGGCAAAAGTCCCTGGGGCCAACCCAAATAACTCTTCGTGTTCCCTCGACCAAACAATGCGATTTTTCTGCATATCCCAGTCCCAAAATCCGATTTTGGTAGCCGACAAAGCTAAGCTGAGCTGCTCATTCATTTTCCGCAACTCAATGCTAGTAATAGCAACTCGAAGTTCTCGGGCTATTTCGATTTCACACGGCTGCCAAGGCAAAGATTTTGACCTCACAGTTTCTTGCCACAACTCAAAGGAAATGCGAGGAGAAATTAATCGGCTGCCATCCGGTTTAAATTCAATTTTTCCCTCTGGTGGACCTGCCCAGTTGACAGTTTGAAGTGCTTCGGGACGGAACCACAAAATGTAATAATTTTGCATCTCGGACATGGCAAGCACCAGTAAACCGCTAGCAAATTCTTGAAAGTTATCGGCGGGCGGATACAGTTTTGAGAGAGAATCTGTATAAAAAACCTCATTATTTATTTGAGTTTTTATCCAAGCAATTAAGTTTTGTATTTCTACCAATTCCGGGGTTTGCCCGATGGTTGTTAAATTTTCATTGGCACACACAACTCCACCGGTAGCGCCCACTAAGGCGAGCAATTCATCTCGGTATGTTAGTAAACCTTCTACAAAGCAGTTTTTTTGAGAAATTTCCGTGATAAATTTTTGGCAAAGTGCTTTTAAATAAATTGCATATTCCCGGTCTTCGCTATCTTGTTTATAGCTGAGTTCTAGATTCACAAACTTGGCTAGCAGTTCGCAAGCAGTTCTTTTTTCGTAGTTGACATACTTTCGTGTGGGATGGTGACAGGCGATCAATCCCCAGAGTTTTTTATCTTTGATTAGTGTCAGGGTCATGCTAGCGGCAACGTTCATATTTTTGAGATATTGAACGTGGCAAGGGGAAACTGTTCTCAACAAAGAGCAGCCCAGATCTAAAGGGCGACCAGTCAGCGGATTGCAGTGAGGAATTAGTTCTACAGGCTGACAGTTAATATCGGGAATAAACCGAATTAAATTCATGTTGAAGAGGTTTCTTGCTTGGGGGGGAATATCGGTAGCCGGATAGTGCAGTCCCAATAAAGGAGCCAAACTTTCTACTTTGTCTTCGGCGACAACTTTCCCCGCCCCGGTGGCATCAAATTGATAGACGATCGCTCGATCGAAACCGATCATCCTCCGCACTTCTGCAACTGCTGTCTGACACATCACTTGCAGGTTTGGTGTTTTGTGGATTTTGTCTATCGGCTCTTGGACTAAATTATAACAATTGAAACAATCGCTCGTTTTTGGGGAAACAACCGACTCTAGTTCAACAATTAATGCTGAATTTGATTGATGCAGCGTCCCCTCAAAAAAAGACTTGCGGTCTTGACTTTTGAATGATAATCTGATACCGTTACGTTGTTGGTAGTTTTCAAATAAAGCTTTTTCAATAGCCTCAATTTCCTCCGTATCGACAAATTCCTCTAAAAATTGCTCCAAAAGTTGTTCGGGGTAAAGGCCCATCGCCTCAAAAGTATTGTTGCTAACTTGCAAAATTTTCAACGCCGGTGATTCCAGCACCAAAAGGATGCCGTGAGGCTGAATCGAACCCGGGGCATAAATTACTTCGCAGTCGCTGTTATTGAGAGTGCCTGTGTCTGAGGGCAATACCATTGCTTTCATCTGATTACTACTTCTCTAAATTAGCCTGTGTTCTCGATCGGCGGGCAAGCATCAATCAACAGCACCGCGTCGGAATCACACAATCTAAAAATCCCCAGTCTTGGCTAAGGCTTCCTGATTTGTTTCGGACACGCACTGCATATTTGCTCCTAGTTATCCCCTTTTAAAAAAAGAATACAACTGTAGGTACGTGATCGAAACCCATATCTCATCAGTCATTCCCTGTTCTTCAATTCTTTAAGTCTTTAATTTTTTAAATCTAAAATGGGATTAGCGCTGTGCCTGAGCCAGTCTGTTTCTGAGTTGAGTCCGCTCCAAACGATTAAGGAGGCGAGCAATTAATTCCGGTTTCACGATCGGCTTGTTCACGTAGTCGTCAGCACCGGCGACAAACATTTGGCGCACTGTTTCTGACTCGGAATGAGCTGTCAAAAATAGCACGGGGAGCTTGCTCCAGCGCAAATCGTTGCGAACTGCCAAACACAGCTCGATACCGCTGTAACCGGGCATCTCCACATCTAAAATTAGCAAATCCGGACAAGTCGTTTCGAGTACCTCCCAGAACTTTTCGGGATCGTCCAATGTTGTTACTTGAAATCCCCAAGGTTGGAGAATCACTTGCAGTGCAGCCAATAGATCCACGTCATCGTCTACCACCATAACTTTAGCTTCAGCAGGGCCAGTCTGGTCGAGTAGTTGGGCAACTGCTTTGAGTATATCTGCTGGGGGCATAGATTTGTGTAAAAAGCCCGAAGCTCCCAAACGAGCAACTTCTATTCGATCGCTCAATTGATTGTGCTCGCTAAAAACCATCACCGGAATTTCGGGTTTTTCACTGCGGAGTTCGGCTAGGAGAGAAAGTCCGTTTTCCTGAGATCTGGAAAATGTCAAATCCAGCAAAATCGCGTCGGGAGGCTGTTGAGAAATCGCATTTCTTGCCAATTGCGGAGAGTTGGCGACTTCTATCTGGAAGCCGGAACCGGATGCTACTGTTTGCAGTTGATCGCTCCCAAAAGTATCATCATCAACAATCAGCATTCGGCGCTTTTGGGAAACCGCAGGAACCAAATCGCCTTCTGGTTCGGCCGAAGGGCGATCGAATATCTGTTTGAGCTGATGCAGAAATTCCTCAATTTGCTGAGCAGTCCCCGGTTTCCAGATGTTTTGGGCCTTGAACAAATGTTCTATCTGGCGCGCAACTTCCGAACCTTTCGGCAGCCCTAACGTGCCCAAAGAACCGACTAATTTGTGAGCTTGGGTCTGGGCTTCCTCGCGCACTTCACCCTCCAAGCTTCCGTTTTTCAGTTGAGCGATCGCGCGCTCGAATATCGCCACCTTTTCTATAAAATTAGCTTTTAAATTTCCCCGCATTTGGGCAATCGCATTCAAGACTTTGAGACGGCGCTCGTCTTTGTTTAATTCCTGGCTCGACCCGCTGGATTCAGTAGATAAAGTCTCTTGAGTTTTAGCACTTTCTGCCGTTTCCTGCCCAACTTGTTGGCTCTCAATCTCCTCCGGCAGACTTTTAAGCCGATAGCCCAATCCGTAAACGGTTTCCACTAAATCTACAGTCATCCCGGCTGCTTTCAGCTTCTGCCGCAGCCCCTTGATGTGAGCAGTAACGGCTTCTTCTTGAGGAAATTCGCCGGCAGACCAAATGCGATCGAGGATGGCGCTGCGACTGAAAATGCGCCGAGGATTTCTCAGGAAAAGTTCTAGCAAATTGTACTCTTTGGGAGTCAAGTGCAGCACTTTTTCGGCATAAGTTACTTCCGTAGTGTCCGGGTTGACTTGCAGTTTTTCCCAGGTCAAATTTGTACTCGACAAAGTTGCCTTACCCCGGCGCAGCAAAGCCCGAATTCGAGCGATTAATTCTTCGAGATTAAAGGGTTTGACCACATAATCGTCTGCACCCGCCTCTAAACCTTGGACTCGATCGTTGCTGCTATCTAGCGCTGTCAGCAGTAAAATCGGCATTTGGCAGCCGGACGATCGCAATTTTCGACACAAACTAATGCCGTCGAGTTTAGGAATCAGCACATCCAAGACAATCAGGTCGTAATCGTATGCCTGCACCAAATGCAACGCTGTTTCACCGTCTGCTGCTGCATTCACATTGTAATTGTGAGAGTTCAGCGCTTGAGTCAGCAAACTGACTGTAACTGTGTCATCTTCTACCAGCAGGATTTTCATAAACGTCACCTGTCCTTCCAACCATTCTTGGAACTTTTTATCGGTTTTTGGGGCTAATTAAATAGAAATTTAACAACTAAATTTTAAAATCCCCCACCTTCAGTATAACAAATAGTATTCTTGAAATAGATAATTGTAAATTCTTATTTTTATTTTATTTGTTTTCCTCTCGAAATATTTCATTAGATTCGGGCTGGGATTTTATGGCTTTTTGGACTTCAGCGCCTGCTGAATTTTTTGAATCAGATATTGCGAGGAATCTTGATGTTTAACTAAGTCTTCCAACTCGGAAACTGCTACTTCGGCGTGTTCTATCTCTCGAACTAAAGAATCAGCGGTAACACTTTTTACGACTCCCAAAGGTTCTTGAATAGCGGTCAATGAATTGAAATTTTTTTCCGCTATTAATTCTTCCAACTCTAACAGGGCCATTTCTGCGCGATCGATCTTGATCGTCACGGATTTAGCCACATTAGCACCTGCTCTTGCTGCCTCCGTGAGTTCGTGAACTCGAAGTTTAAACCGACTGGCAATTTGCTCCATTTGAGTCCCCAATTCAAAAGTTTTACTTGCCAGTCTGCCAATTTCTAGACTCACTTTGCTCAGACCGCTGGGCTGACTTCCCATTTGATTGGTAACTACAGCCACCTGTACAGCTAAATGCCTGACTTGTTCGATCGCCTCCCGGATGGTTCGGGAAGTGCGGTTAACCGTTTCTAAATCATTAGCTATGGCTTTGCCCACGCCCAAAATTTTATCTGTATTGTTGCAAATAGAATTAGCACCTTGAAAAGTAGCTTGAAATGCTTGGCGACCTTCCGAAGAAATCAGTTTCGCAATCCTCACAAATCGCTGATTCATTTGAGCAATTTCTTCAGCTTGTTTGACCAGTGCTACTTGCTGAGAACTGGGATTGCTATGCAGCTTTTCTGTTTGACGTTGTTGAATTTTTAAAAGTTCATTACATTCGTGAACCTTAGCCTGTTCTTGTTGAATTAGCGCCAAATATTTGTGTCTTTCTAGTCGGTATTTTTGAATAAATTTGTTGGCTTGCGCTAAAAGTTTCGACTGGGCAATTACCAGAGTGTGAACGTCCAAAAGGCGATAGCTATGGTCTTCCATCACCACAATAATCGGTTCATAAACCAAGTCTTTGTGCCTATTGAAAGACGCTTGCACGGCATCGTCAACTTTCCAGTTTTCCGCAAGCAGCAAAGGCGGAATTCTAATAAAATCTAACAAGGCTCGAATCGGGTGTGACCCGTAAAGTTCTACGCGATCGGGAAAACTCATTTGCTCTCGAAATTTGACGCGAGAAATCATGCCCAATACCTGTGATTCATGAGTAATAATGACTCCCGGCAGGTCGGGTTCTTGCTCAAATCTTTCAGCCACTACCTGTCCTAGAGTTGCAGCGCTCACTTGGAAGTCGTGACACGGCAGATGTCCGATCGTGAAATCGGGGGTGAGTTGAGTTGGATTGCTCATTTACCCGGATAGTGTTAAGTACAAGTTAACAAATTATATATTAATATTATACTGGAATAAGATTGTTCAAAGTAGTCAACGACCCAGCACGGAAGTGACTGGGCTTCGGGCCTAAAACTTCATTTTCAGTTGAGCAGCCTGACACCTTTGATGTCTAGGTTTTGTGAGTAATGACACCAAGCGGATGCGTAGCTAGTCCCCTGTTCTGTCGTTAAGGGTTAAACATTTTTATTTGGGTTAAGGACGTGCCATTAGCCAAACAAGCTCAGAAAACAAAGGCGCGTGCTAACTTCACCCCAGCAATGGGAGTGGAATTGCTTAGTTTCAATCAACAACCCGGTTCACAAACACAACCAGAAGCGATCGATTATACAGCCGTATCCCTTCCCCCCGTTTCCTCCTACCGCTTTCGCGCTCGCAAAGCGCTGAAGCGGGGGTCACTCGCCCAGAAGAAAGAGGACAACTATAGGGAGAAATTAGCTATCGGACCCTGGGGCCTTCTATTACCTACTTTCTGACTACTGTCATCTCAAGTCTGTGGGATCGGCCGCGCCTGCTGTGCCACGGGTTCCGTCCTCACAACAGGGGCATTCATATTTTGTTCTTTAAAACAACCGGGAAAATATCTAGATTGAAACAAAAAACCTTAAATCGGACTTTGCCGCTAGCAACCTTTGAGGCTGCTTACCAGTTGTTACAGCAAATGGCTGAAATCCCAGGGGCGATTTGGCTGACTGACGATGCGATCGCTGATTGTCAAAATCTGGAAAATTCGTCGGAAAGGTTTGCAGCAGTGGTATCAGAGCATTTTAGCGCGCTGCTGCGGGGCAATCTATTAGATGAGTTCGCAACAAACGGACACAAGCACAGCGAAAAAAATCTCCATTCGCAATTGAATGTGCAGTTGACTTTCGACCCTGGGGCGATCGCCAATTTCCTGTCTCCCCTCGCAGACCAACTCGCAGAAATAAAGCCCGCACCCCCGTGGAAAATTGACATTCGTGCCCTCAAACAAGCCATTAAAAATATACAGACCAATTCGGCCGTTCTGCAAAGCGAATTCACCCTAAATTTGCTGGATATTCTCGCTGCCAATGCCAGCCAAAATAATCACCTGCCCCTACACAGCCAAACAGAAATAGAGGGAAAATCCGCCCCCAAAGTTATAGATCCAGAAACGCTACAAAGCCAAATTGCTGAAGCCGTCAATCAATTACAAATTGCCAGCCCTTGCATTTCATTTTGTCAGCCTGTAGAAGATGCTTTGCAGCAACAGCTAGAACAAGAGCGACTTTTGAATCAGGTGACAACTCAAATCCGCCAGAGTTTGGAATTGCCTGTAATTTTGTCAAAAGCAGTCGAGCAAGTGCGAGAGTTTTTGGAGGTCGATCGCCTGTTAATTTATCAATTTGAAAAAGTGCCAGCGCCGCACAAGGCCGAGTTAGCTAAAGAAAATCCTGCGGCAGTTTCTGGGTGTGGCGAAATCCCAGAAAATTCCGGGTCTTACTTGTATTTAGGTCGCGTTACCTACGAAGCTTTAGCCAATGATGGTATCTCGTCTGTACTAAATTTTAGTGAAGACGCGCAGTGTTTTACCAATGGAGTCATTGACCGAGAAAAATATCGCAAAGGTTTGGCTTTGTGCGTCGCGGATGTGGAAACAACTTACTCTTCGCAGCCTTGTTTTTTAGAGTTGATGCGGCGGGCGAAGGTGCGGGCAAAGTTGCTAGTGCCGATCGTAGTTCAAGACGACTTGTGGGGGCTGCTAATTGCCCACCAGTGTACTTTTCGCGAGTGGGAAGAAAGCAAAAAAACATTTTTGCGACAAATAGCAGAACATTTGGCGATCGCCATTTACCAAGCCGAACTTTATGCACAAGTCCAGCAGCAAAAGCGCACCTCAGAACAGCGCGTAATAGAGCGCACGCGAGAACTGCGCGATGCACTGGTTGCCGCCCAGTCTGCCAGCCTCGCCAAGAGCGAATTTTTGGCAGCTATGAGCCACGAATTGCGGACTCCCCTCACTTGCGTCATCGGCATTTCCGACACGCTGCTGCGGTGGTCTTACGGCAAAGTTGGCAGTAAAGAAGTGCCAGTGCAAAAGCAGCGGCAGTACCTGCAAACTATCCGAGACAGCGGCGACCACTTATTAGAATTAATTAACGATATTTTAGATTTATCGCAAGTAGAAGCGGGAAAAGCAATATTAAAAATTAGTGAATTTTCACTTTCTAAATTAGCTTCTCAGAGCCTGCACGCCCTCAAAGAAAAAGCTGCGGCTAAAGGCGTGGAACTGCTGCAAGAACAGCGAATCCAACAAGAGTGCGATCGCTTCATCGCTGACCCGCGCCGCGTGAGACAAATTCTCTTCAATCTTTTAGGAAATGCGATTAAGTTTACTCCCAAAGGCGGGCGAGTCATCCTGCGAGTTTGGGTGACAGAAGATAAAAATCGAACCCCGGCAGTGCGGCAGCCCGGTACTGCACCTGCTGGAAGTACCGCTGTTTTTCAAATCAAAGATACCGGCATTGGAATTCCCGAAAATCAGCGATCGCTGTTGTTTCAAAAATTCCAGCAGTTGGATTCCCCCTACCGCCGCGAATACGGCGGCACCGGTCTGGGATTGGCCTTAACTAAACAGTTAGTAGAGCTTCACGGCGGCGCGATCGAAGTTAACTCTACAGTTGATGTCGGCTCTACTTTTACCGTTTTTATACCCATCCAAACTCTAACCAAAGATGAATCCCCCAAATTCACCTATGAAAAATCTAATTCATCTTTACCGCTGCATTATTCCTCGCGCGGTAGCCTCGTACTCGTGGAAGAAGATGAAGAAACTGCCATGCTGATTTGCGATATCCTGACAGCAGCAGGACTGCAAGTTGTGTGGATGATTGAAGGTTCGGCTGCCGTCGAACAAATTGAACTTTTGCAGCCGAATGCTGTGATTGTCGATATGCGTTTGCCCGGTATGAATGGCTGCGAAATAATTCACCAACTGCGCCAAAAACCCGCTACTGAAAATATCAAGATTCTAGCTTTAAGCGCTAATGAAATTCCGCCCGATCAGATATCTTTCGTGACGGCGGGAGCTAACGAGTGTTTGGCTAAACCGATTCACCCTGAGCAATTGCTGGACAAAATTATTTCTTTAATGGCCGGGATTGGTAATGGGTAATTGGGAATTGGGCATGGGGCATGGGGCATGGGGAATGGGGCATGGGGCATCGGGCATCGGGCATTGGACATTGGGGATGGGGCATTGGGCATTGGGCATTGGGCATTGGGGATGGGGCATTGGGCATTGGGCATTGGGCATTTAATATAATTGAGTTTTTGAGGCAATTATGGGAAGACCTGATTTTGAGGAATTAGAGGTTTATAAGTTGGCGGAAAGTTTGGCGAATCAGATTTGGGAGATTGTTAAAAAATGGGATTACTTCACAAAAGATACGATGGGCAAACAGATAGTTCGGTCTGCGGATAGTGTCTGTGCTAATATTGCTGAAGGAAGAGGTCGTTATAATGACCAAGATAATCGGCGTTTTGTAAAAATTGCTAGAGGCTCTTTGTACGAAACAGTAAACTGGTTAAGATTAGCCTATGCTAGACAACTTATCACCAGCGAAGAAGTAAGCAAATTTAAACCAATTATCGATAAACTACTACCAAAACTGAACGCTTATTTGAGTTCAATAGGACACAGGGAATAAATTACAAAAAAAGCCCCATGCCCCTGCCCATGCCCAATTCCCCATGCCCCATGCCCAATTCCCCATCCGCAATTCCCCATGATTAATTGTCAAATTCCTACAGGATTAATTGTTTCTTGTCAAGCACCTGCGGATTCGCCGCTGCACGATCCGATCGTAATTGCGGCAATGGCTCGAACCGCTATCAATCGAGGTGCATCGGGGGTGCGGATTGACACTCCGGCTCACATTGCAGCGGTGCGAAAACAGATATCCGCTCCCATAATTGGGATTTGGAAGCAGCAATTGCCGGGATGCGAGATTTACATTACTCCTCGGTTTGAAGACGCGCGGGCAATCGCCACTTCTGGAGCCGATATTATCGCCGTTGATGCTACTGAGAGAAACCGGCCTGCTGGCGAAGAGTTAAAGACGTTAATCGCCAAAATTCACAGTGAATTGGGCAAATTAGTGATGGCGGATGTAGATACAATAGAAGCTGCGATCGCGGCAACCGAAGCTGGTGCAGATACTGTAGCAACTACTCTTTTTGGCTATACTGCCCAGACGGAAAGTTTTTCCCCGCCAGGATTTGATTTGCTTGCGGAAATGGTAGAAAAGCTTAAGATTCCCGTTATCTGCGAAGGCGGGATATCTGGGCCAGAAATGGCTAAAAAAGCCTTGGATTTAGGAGCGGCGGCTGTTGTTGTGGGGACAGATATTACTGGGATTGATCTTAAGGTGACAGCCTATAAGTCTCTGATGGGGAAGTAAGAAGGAAGAAGGAAGAAGGAAGAAGGAAGAGGGAATAGGGAAGATGGGAGAATGGAGAAGGGAGAAGGGAGAAGAAAGATTCGGCGATAGAAATCGCTTGTAGAGAAACGAAACGCGCAAGGTAAGGGTGGGAAATATCGGGCGATTTCAATCGCCCTCGATCGGGGGAAGTTGCTAAATCAGTGCGCCGTTGATAAAGCTGCTAACTACAGCCAAGGCGATCGCCCCCAGTACCGCGCTCCAAATGCCCATCCGCAAACTAAATCCTTCAACTAACTTCGCCGCCGAGGCAAAAACAATCACATTCATTACAAAAGCAAACGCGCCGGAAAGCAACCCCAGCGTCAGTAGGTTCGGCACGAAAAAAACTGCTTTCAGAATTGGCAAAATTAAAACATTCAACATTCCCAAAACCGCAGCGGAAATTACTGCTTTCGGTGTGCTGTCAATTTCGACGCCGATCGGCAGTTGAGAAATTAGCAGCAAGCTGCTGCCCGTCACCAGCCAAGCAATCAAAAAATCGATCGGTTCCACAGCGCTCGTACCTCCTTAACAGTTGAATTGTCAAAAAAACTTGATATTTAACATCTACCTTAATCACATAATTCGGCTGATTCGTCTGCCAACGGGCCGAATTTATGTCTGTCACTAAAGAGTGAGAAGTTATAATCGCTGTATCATAGGCAAAATAATCCGGATGGGAACCGTATAAACCTGTTAGTTGAATAAAAAGAGCAGATTAATTAATATGGCTGGCGATTTTTCTTTTAACTCTAAAGTCCGATTCGACAAAAATGGCTTGGACAATGCTTCACGGCAACGCAGCCGATCGCTCCAAGTTATGATTTTTATGCTGCTCGTCACTACCTTGATGGCGCTACCAATATTTCGTCTAGCCGAATTGCAACTGGTACAGGGAGCCTACAACCGACAGCGGGCGGAAAATAACCGCATTCGCCCTGTTTCAGTCCCAGCGACTCGCGGTCAAATTTTAGACCGCAACGGCAAAATTTTTGCGGCCAGCCGCGTATCTCGATCGGTCTATGTGTGGCCAAAAGAGCGATCTGCCCAAGACTGGCAAGAGATCGCCGCTACACTGGGCCCGATCGTCAAACTTCCGGCAGCCGAAATTATCAAAAAAATCGATGCCGCTGGCTACAGATCGGCCCTGCCAGTGCGAATTAGTAAGGATATCGATGTCGGTACTTTCGTCGCTTTGGGAGAACAAGCTAATACTTTGCGGGGAGTTGAAATTCGCGTAGAATCCAGCCGAGACAATCCCAACCAGCAATTAGCAGCTCACGTTTTGGGATACGTCGGCGAAGCTACGTTAGAGGAATTAAAAGCTAATCCTACATATCCGATGGGAATGATCGTCGGTCAAATGGGAGTTGAAAAATTAGCCAATTCAACTTTAGAGGGCGTTTGGGGAAACCGTTTAATCGAGGTAAATGCTAAGGGCGAAGAAATCCAAGATTTAGGTGTAAAAGACCCTATTCCCGGCAAACCGGTGCAGCTAACTTTAGATTTAGATATGCAGAAAACTGCGGAAAAAGCTTTGGGCGATCGCCTGGGTGCAGTTGTGGCGATCGATGTAAAAACCGGAGCTCTTTTAACAATGGCTAGTTGGCCGACATTTGACCCCAATATTTTCACCCGCAAGGTGACTCAAACAGAATGGGAGCGACTGCAAGGGCCAGAAAAACCGTTTTTAAATCGAGCCGTTCAAGGTTATCCAGTCGGTAGCACTTTTAAAATTGTTACTGCTATAGCCGGGATGGAGTCCGGCAAGTTTTCTCCTGACTCGACTGTGGCCACTTCTTCTTCAATTAACATCGGGGGAATTTCTTTTAACGAACACAGTGGCGGTTACGGCGTTATCGGTTTCCGCGATGCTTTAGCCTACAGCAGCAATACGTTTTTCTATCAAGTTGGTATGGCAGCAGGCCCCGAACAAATGGCAAAATGGGCTAAAGCGATGGGCATTGGCGGTACTATTAATTTAGACCTTTTGGGGATAGACGGCGCCAATCACGGTCAAGTTCCGATCCCAGCAGAGAAACAGAAAATGTATGGTGAAGATTGGTACGTTGGCGATACAGTAACAATGTCGATCGGTCAAGGTTTGGTACTTTGTACTCCCCTAGAATTGGCTGTGATGGTGTCCACTGTTGCTAATGGCGGTTATCGAGTTCAGCCGCATTTATTGGCTTCTCAAACCAACACTCCTATTACCAAAAAAGTTCCCACAGGTATTAAGCCTGCAACTTTGAATGTAGTTCGCCAGGGATTGATTGACGTGGTGAAAAAAGGTACTGGCAAACGCATGAATGATGGTACTATTCCTTTAAGTGCTGGTAAGACTGGGACGGTGGAAATGCCCGGTCATCCTGACAATTCTATGTTTGTGGGTTTTGCTCCTGCTGACAAACCGGAAGTTGCGATCGCAGTTATAGTTGAAGGCGGCGGATTTGGTTCTGTATCGGCGGCACCAATTGCTCAAGAGGTATTTAGAACCTATTTTCAAAAGCAGGGTTTTAAACCTACTAATAAGCCTCTATAGTCATTAGTTAATAGTTGACTGTTGGCTGTTGGCTGTTGGCTGTTGGCTGTTGACAGTTGACTGTTGACTGTTCACATTTTGTCCTATACTTCGATCGCACTATTCTTGATATCTTGGAAAAGTGCGATCGATTAACATTTTTCCCCTACCAATCGTCTCACTTCCACTGTCGATAAATTCATCATTTGCGCTACCTGTTCCAGACTCATTCCAGAATTTAAGAGTTGAGTTACGAGCGATCGTAATGTTGACTCTGCGGCCAGTCGTGCTTGCTCAGATTGTTGAAAGGCTGACTCCGCTGCTAGTCTGGCTTGTTGCTCAGCGAGTCGTCCCAGTTTTTCTTCCTTGTGAGTCTTCAAAAACTCACCCGTTTCAGGAACTCTAAACCTCAATTCTCCTGAAATTAGATGCAATTCCAGTCCCAGCACTTCACTGAACAACCACAGCGTATCGAAAGCGATATTGTTGGCAGCAATCGGCTCGTACTGATTGTTTATTAGACGTACTCCCTGTAAAATCGGATTTAGGTAATCTCCCGACGGATCATACTGAAAATATTCCCTAACTCCCAAAGCCCGATAAATTTCGGGTTTGGTTTCTTGGTCTTTTGTCTGAGTTGTTTCAGAAGTAATTTCTAACACAAAATCGGGAGTAATTCCGCCTTCTTCCCAAACTTTATAATTATCCCTTTTGCGGTTGGCCACTCCAAACACCACATAAATATCGGGAGCAACAACCGCTTGGTTGTTCCCTTGTTCATAATAAATGAAAGAATTGGCTGACACGTAAACATCAGAACGTTCTTGAAAGTAAAGCTTGACAGCTTCAACGCTGTAAGTCATGTAATCGCGCGTGATGTCGCTTTCAGCCATCGGCTCTCCGTCGCTGCTGGGATATTCAATTTCTAGCTGTTCGGCTTGAGTTAAAATTGTCATTTTTCAATTTTCCTCAAAGTTATTAATTTAATGGTAGCATTCTGTCAGGTTTGAGAAAGTTTCAATATCCTCAAAAAAATTAACAGCGGTAAGGTGTGCACTGCACACCTACATAATTAGGTGCTGCGTCCTGGACTGTAAGGCTGTTAAGATGGTGTACAGATACAGACTCTTTAAATTCTAATTAATCCCTCTATCTAAAATAATCATTTCCGAACCAACAACCGGACTTCTAGCTATTAACTTGCCTTCCATATTCGCAATTTCTAACTTGCTGAAATCGAGTGAGTTAGCCTCCTTCCACATCTTCGTTGCTAGTTGATTTTGCTCAACTACGCTGAGTTTGTACCAATCTTCAGCGACTTTTACCGTCAAAATGCTGCTGGCAAAATTAGCTTGAACAGACTCAACTAAACCGCCGCCCAGTCGATTCTTAATGTCAGTAACTTGAGTTTGAATCGCAGCAATCAGAGACTGTTCGGGCGTCAGCGGTGGCGGTGGGATAATTTCTACGGGTTGCGGTTTTTCCGGCGCCACTAAATCGGGCAACTTGCTTTTGAAGTTAGCAGAGATTGGCTCAGATGGTACGATCGCCTCTGGCGATTGCGGCGTTCCCGATGCCAGAAAATCATCAAAAGTTTGCGGCGACTGCTGCGCTGCTGGGAGAGGCACTTTTGCTACTTTCTCCGGCGGTTTTGGCGAGAAACTGTTGAGAGTTAAACCGACTGCAACGATTAGAATTGCTGCTATGGCGGCGTTTAAAATTGGATCGGACAGCTTCTGGTTCGTAGATGGTGGCAGTAGCGATCGCACTAGCCGCACAATACTTTGCCAAAGTACACTGACGTTCTGTAAAAAGCTCCCTTCGCTGCGTTGGGATACAGGCTTTTTATCAAATTTTACAGCAACTTTTGGCGGCACGCTGTTAACTTCCACAGCCACAGCGGGAGGAGTTACTGTTGCTGAGTCAGAAGCGGTGGGCGCGATCGGCTTTACTTGCTGCAACGGGGGTTCGGCTGGTAATTTTTTGCCTTTTTTTCCCAAATTCCCAATCGATGCCATCAAAGCTTTGATTGTCTGACTTTTGGGAACCGCGCTGCTGGCATTTTGAGTTTTGCTGCCAGTGGGGGCAGACTTTGCAGCCGAAGCAACCTCCGGTGTCGGAGATTGAGAGGGTTCTGGAATTGGTTGGTTTAGTTGTTCTTCTGACATTTTCTCTGCCTTGGGGCGTTGCAAATATATGTAAACGAGATAAATTTTAATTGAGCCATCTCAACCTTAATTTATCATTTTATTAGTTGTAACCGAATCAAAATGAGCATCAAACGTCGTCACTTTCTAATTTTAGGCAGTCTCAGCAGCTTAGGTTTTGCCGCAGTCTCGAAAATGATTCAGGTTCGGACTTCCTCCGGTAGAGACACCAATGCTGCTGTGCCTTCTAACGTTGAGGCAGAAAGGGCGATCGTCCCTTTACCGGCCTCACAGCCTATTTTACGCTTTATTTCGGTGGCCGACACCGGTACGGGGGCTGAGGGTCAGTATGCTGTGGCTGAGGCGATGGCGCAATATCACCGGGAAAATCCTTTTAATGTTGCGGTTCTCGCCGGCGACAATATCTACAATAACGGCGAAATTGAAAAAATTAATGCTGTTTTCGAGCGGCCTTATCAGCCATTATTACAGCAAGGTGTAAAATTTTATGCTTGTCTGGGAAATCACGACATCCGCACTGCTAACGGCGATCCGCAAGTTAAATATGCGGGTTTTAATATGCAAGGTCGCTACTATACTTTTCGCCGCGATCCCGTACAGTTTTTTGCTTTAGACACCAATCACAATGCGGATTGGAAAAATCAGCTTGTTTGGCTGGAAAAAGAGTTGAGTCAGAGCACCGCACCTTGGAAAGTTGTGTTCGGCCATCACCAGATTTATTCCTCTGGCTTGTACGGATTGAATCAATCTTTTATTAAGACTTTGACGCCTTTGTTTCAAAAGTACGGCGTGCAGCTTTATATCAACGGACACGAGCACAGTTACGAACGCACTCGCTCGATTAACGGTACGACTTATTTAATTTGCGGTGCCGGCGGGGGCACGCGGGCGGTGGGGCGTTCTGAGTGGACGGAGTATTCTGCTAGCCGCCTGAGTTTTGCGACGTTTGATGTCTATGAAGACCGGATGTTTGTCAGTTCTATAGGTACTGACAAACGGGTTTTTGACAGGGGAGTGATCGAAGTGCGATCGGCTTAATTCAAATTATATTCAGGAGCCAACAAAATGAATAGGGGTTTTAGAGCCAATAAAACTGGTTTTGTTTTAGAAACAACTGTAGAAGGTACGTTGAAAGGCCACGGATATCTCGAAATATGCCCCCAGTTGCCGAAAAAGCGCAAGCGAGATTGGCTCTTAATCTCTACTGAAAATCCCAAGCGATATGCTAAACAGGTTTATATCGGGTCTAGCATTTATGAAACTGAAATAAATGTCGATTTTTATATTGTTAATTCCGGTGTGTTTCCTCGGGGTCTAATTGTTGAGTGCAAGTGGCAAGAAGACAAAGGTTCAGTAGACGAGAAGTATCCTTACCTCAATTTAAATATTAAAAATTGTTATCGCGTACCAACAATTGTTATAGTGGGTGGTGACGGTATGAGGCAAGGTTCGATCGACTGGTTTAAAAAACAAATTCCTGACAATCAAAATCTGTTGGCAGTTCACAAGCTCGAAGGTTTCATTACCTGGGCTAACAAATATTTGTAACAGGAATTACGGAATTTTTCCGCGTGTGGGGCAACCACGTATTGCTCCTACAAAATATGCTTAGGATCGCGAATTAAATAATTTACACTCTTGAAAGTGGGGTGTAGGGATGGGCGTCCCGCCCGTCCAGAAAGGGCGGGCGGGACGCCCATCCCACAAGAACCATCACGCATTGTAAGTTATTTAATTCTCATTACTTAATTAGAGACTTGGCTTAAATAAGATTTAAAATAAACGTATTAATAATTCCTTGATTTTGCCCCGCTTAAAAGTATTAGAATTAATTCCCCTAGATGCTGAAATTTCAATGAGTTTCGGCAGAGATTGATTGGGAAATATTTGAGTATCGCTGTAGATTTTTTCGATAAAATCGCAGTTAGAATTAGACAGCATAACTTTCACGCCCCGTTCTGCAAGTTCTGCAAAAATATCTCTCAGTTTAATCTGTTCCGATTCTTTGAAATTATCCCGGCTGTAAGTCGTGAAGTTACTGGTGGCACTGATGGGATAATAAGGCGGGTCAAAATAAACAAAGTCTTCGCTGCTGGTAGCAAAATCCAAAATTTCATCGAATTTTCTGACTTCAATTTGAGCGGGCGCGAGTAAAGATGAAACCGATCGCAGTAAATCTGCTTGACAAATGTTAGGATTTTTGTATCGACCTATGGGAACATTAAATTCACCTTTTGAGTTTTCTCTGTAGAGGCCGTTGTAACAAGTTTTATTTAGATAAATCAGGCGTGCTGCTTTTTCTGTATCTGTCTTGTAGGAGCGCGATCGCACCGAGTAATAATAATTTTTATTGTCCTTGGTATGTTCTAACTGATGATCCTGTAAAAGTAGAATCAGCTCTTCAACTTTATCCCTCACACAGCGATAAGCATTAATCAACTCAGGATTAATATCTGTTAAAACAGCTTGCAAACCAGGGTGCTGCTGTGCTAAGTAAAAAAATACAGCTCCGCCACCCAAAAAAGGCTCGTAGTAAGTTGTGAACTTTTCAGGAAAATAAGGTTGATATTGTCCAATCAACCGAGTTTTGCCTCCTGCCCATTTCAGAAAGGGACGCGGCAAGACTTGAAAAGGTGCGGAAGCAGACATTTATCTAGAAATAACAGCCTTATAATATTTATCACAACTAGAACTCAATATAAATACTTCTGAAGTTGTCACCGGAGGTTGCGTGGCATTAAACAGACAGTGCTGGAGCCATCGGCGAAAAGTTTTCGTTAGAATTATATATGTCAGCCTCGTCGGCAAAAATGCCCGATCGCCCGATCTGCAGATTTAGCTCCGGCTGTGCCAAAATTGTCTAACTCGCTCACAAGTGTTACCAGTCAAAGATTGTGCTGTGACACTTTACCCCACCAAGCCAATGCAAGATTTTATTAATAACGTCTCTCGCTACCCGCGCTTTTTCATTACGATATGTCTGGGAATTTTCTTTTTCCTGTTCGAGCGACTCAAACCCCTGCTCGATCGACCGACAAGTGCGATCGCCCTGATTAGTTCGATTGTAGCGACTTTTGTCTTTCTAACTTTTACACTGCGGGCTATGTTAGGCCTGAGTTCGGTTTAAAGCCAAGCTAGAACGCAAACATCAACGGCAAATTCAGTTAAAACACAAACTCCCAAAGTAACTGCGAACTCTTGCAGGCGATCGCACACTTGACAATAGTCGCTGCGATAGATTGGAAGAGGAAAAAAATTGCGCTAGTTACGCCAGTGCTCCTCAACCAAGGGGCAGGCAAACATTACCGAAGTGCAGGACAAGCGTTTGGGGCTATCAACATTCACTGGGGAAATACTGCACCTCTGTTTCCCCGGTGTCCCACTTAATCATTAGGAAGCGGCACACCCCGCCCCGCTTTCCTCTCCCGTTAACCTGACGGTATCACGAGAGTTTCTAGCGGACAAGACAGATGAAGTTTGAACATATCTATCAATTTTTTCAAGACCCCCCTCCTGTTTATCTAAACAAGGAACTAGCGGTGTGTTACATTCTCTCCGTGTTATTGCGCGGAGATTCCTACGGTACAGAATTGATTGGCCAACTAGAAAGGGAATTCCCCATCTACCGACTTTCTGATACCGTTCTCTACAGCGCTCTGAAATTCCTCGAAGATGAAGCCGTAATCACCGGTTACTGGAAAAAAGTAGAAGGACGAGGCCGCCCCCGCCGGATGTATCAAATCCTCCCTGAGTGGCGGCACCAAGCTCAAGACCTCGCTCGTCTTTGGCATGAGTACATTGGTCAGGGAAACGGCTCGTCCGATCGTCGTTCCCGCGCCTTAGAAACTGGTCACACAGGTTAGCCGAGTTGGAATCGGATGCCTAAACCCTGGAGATGCTGGCGCTACTTGCAAAGCGATTTGCCCGTCCGAAGCCTTCGCTTTGCTCGATCGCCCGCCGCACAGCGATTAAAGCAGCTACACTACGTCAGGACTTACGCAGTGTCACTTGAGAATTAGGAATGATGGGGAGATATGGGAATTGAGTGATGGAGAGCAAAACGCCTTGCAGAAGAAGCTTTCTGCGAATTTTGATAACAAAGTGTCTGCGTAAGTCCTCGATCGCTTTTTTATGTAAAGTTCTGTAAAGTAATAGTAGATAATTTCAATTACACAAACTTCTACCGATGGATACTGCTGTTCTTCCCTCTACCTTTGTGCTGACGCTACTGTTGGCTGTTGGCTTGTTTTTCTTCATCAAGGCTTCAGTCAAAGATCGAATCGAACAAGTCAAGCTGGCTTCCGAGAGCGCCCAAGAGTCACTGTTAACCGACTTACAACAGTATTTTGCCCAGAGAGCTTACCGAGTTGCAGCCGTCGATGCCCCCAACTATAAAGTCACGTTTGAGGGTTTTGTGCGGCCGAGTTGGTTTCTAGCTATTTTTCTAACACTGCTGAGTGCAGGTGGCGCTCTGTGCTTGGGACTGGTTTTGGGAATGCTAGTTCCCCAACAAGGTCAAATTTTCCTAGCTTTGGTACTGCTGTCCCCGCTGGCGGGGGTATTTTACTGGAAAAAAGCTGGACGCTCTGAGCAAGTCTCCCTCAAACTCGAATCAGTTGCTGAGTCGGGAAGCCCAACCAAGAGCTTTGTTACTGTCAGAGCTCACCGCGATGAACTAGCAGCCATGCAAAAAGCTTTAGATTTGAAACCGATCGATTATAAAGTTTGACGCGGAACGTTTTTTGATATGCTAGATGCCGTAGTTAGACTTCGAGCTGACAAACGGATGACTCAAGAGCGGATCTCTCGTTGATAAACCCGTGGCTGTTTTTTTGATCCACTTGTTCGATCGACAAATTCGATCGACCAAACAGTCAATCAAAAAAAACCATTATCGTGAAAGTGCCAATTGTGGCGATCGCCCTTGGGCTGCGATCACGCCTGTTGCGATGGCTCCTTATACCCTAATTTCTAAGGACTTTTCGCAGAAATTTCAGTTGGCACTCTCCAGACAATGAGAACTCTCGCGCTTTGGTTAAAAGACTTAGAAAAACATTGCTGTCAATGTTTTGAGCTAAACATTTTGAGCTATGCGCGGCTGGCTGACACCACAGGAATTTTTTCTGTGGTAGCTTCCAACATCACCTTTAAGCTGGGAAACAAGAAATGGTTCTCTTCTACGTATTGGGCTCCAAATAAACCTTTTTCAGCCCAGAAGTATCTGTCAGTGGTATGCTCGTTACGCTTGACTAACAGCAAAGCTGGGGGAGCAATGCCTTCTGCATGGATGAACTTGCGAGCCGCTGTTACGGGTTTATCTTCGCCGCTCTCGATGCTATATTGAGGCACACACTCTAAAATTCTGCGTCCTTCTTGTCGGCGGCGACTCTTGCGTTTGCGTCTCCTGGCCAATTTCTTTACCTCCTCTGTGAGCAGACAGTATGAGCAGACAGGTTGTAATGATAGCTACCAAATCCGAGGCCAGTATATCCGTTCTAGCTCAAAATTTCAACTGTTTTTAATATATCGACATAATCTTAACATTCGTGCCGATCGACAAAAGTGTAGCGGTTGTGGTATTGTGGGCCGCAAGTTCCGCCAAAAGCCAAGGTTGGGGATCGGTGGAAGCTGCGCTGAGGGGGAGGCGGGGTAATTTTGGTTCATGAAAGCCCCATGCCTTCAACATAGCTGCCTTCTATCAAAGGGAATAAATCTGAAATCTAGAAGTCTCTCATCAGTAATCGGCGGCACATCATTTGTAATTTACTTAGAATTCCGTTAGATATCTTAATGTGGCGCTCATGTTAATGCCAGCCAGTTCAGAATTTGTCAAACTTTGCCGCTCGCAGGTGGCGATCGTCGTCAGTTTGGGCGCGACATTCAGCGCGGTATACCTAACACAAGAGCTGGTAGAAGGCAGCGAAGCAAAGTTGGTGCCGATCGCAGTTTACCCAGAAACCTCAGCCGAATCGGAAGAAAATCAGGGGTTGAGGTTGCAATCTTCCGAAAGCTCGACAGTGAAACCGGTACCGCGACTGCTGGCGCCGCCTGTTCGGCCTGTGGAAGAATCAACGGTAGGGGCGATCGCACCCGATCGACTCCCGGGTAAGGAGCGCACTTCCCATCAGTGCCAAGGCCCGGAGAATTTGTGGCAGCAGCGGATGCAGATAGTGACACCTCTGATACACGAGGGAGCTGTAATGGGACTCCTAGTCAGCGGTCGGCAAGACAGGCCTTGGAACGAGCGAGAGGAGGCTCAAATACAACAAATTGCTCGCACCTTAGCCCTAGCCTGCATTTTAGACCAGCGATCGCAGTGGATGCAGCAGGAATTGGGTTCGGCCCGGCAAATCCAGGCTCAGGTTTACGACACGATGCACAATTTGCTGCACCAGTTCAAAAGTCCGCTGACAGCGTTGCGAACTTTTGGCAAGTTGTTAGCGCGACGGCTGGTACCGGAAGACAAAAACCGCAATGTGGCTTTTAGTATTGTCCGAGAGAGCGATCGGCTGCAAGAGTTGCTCGGCCAGTTTGATCGAACCGTTGACACCGGCGAAGCACATCTAAAACTGCGATCGGGCACTTCCGAAACAACAACCTCCAATGTGGAATCAATCCGGCATTCTCCTCTGTCGCTGTCACCTGTGGCCAATTTGGAGGAATCCTGTTTTGTTACAGAAGTCTTAAAACCGCTGTTAACTTCCGCCGAGGCGATCGCCTCTGAAAGGAATCTGAAATTGGTAGCCGACATGGAGGCGGATTTGCCACCAGTCTCAGCGAACGATCGAGCTTTGCGCGAAGTTTTGAGCAATTTAATTGACAATGCTTTGAAATATACCCCTGCCGGCCACCAAATTTATATTAAAGTAAGGTACAAAGCAGCCGATGGCGATCGGGCAGGATACAGCCAATTGCCTGCCATAGCAGTTGCCGTCAGCGACACAGGTTCCGGCATTCCTCCCCAGGATTTAGAGCATTTATTTGAGCGGCACTACCGGGGAGAAAAAGCGCAGACCGAAATTCCCGGCACAGGATTGGGTTTGGCGATCGCCCGCGATTTAGTCCGCCAAATGCAAGGAGAAATAGAAGTATTTTCCCCAGTCAATCCTGAATGGCTGCCATCGGCGGAAACTCATTTATATCCAACCGATCGCGGCACTACCTTTGTGGTTTGGCTACCAGTGAATAAGTAACGAACTCTATTGCTTAGAGACATTTATTATGAAGCATCTACCTTTATTCGATAAAATACCCAACTTTTCAAATTCTTTAGAAATTTTCAAAAAACACTTTTTTCGTATACGGTTTTTAGCTGCTTTTAACATTCTGACTGTTCTGATTTTGGGCGGGCTGAGCTTATACGCAAAATTCAACAACCAGGGAGACGGAGTTGAACGCCTGTTTAGCGACCCTTTTAATTTCTGGTTCCCTTACGAAGGCTTTCTAACCGGAGTTTCCGAAGTCCTCTGGTGCATACCAGTCGCAATTTGTGCATTTACTTTCGGAGTGCTGCGCCAGAAAAATCCGCGCAGTCGATCGGCAATCTTCTTATTTTTTAGTGCTTTACTACTCGGAGTCTTTTTCCTGGATGACAGGTTTCGGATGACTTTGATTATTTCTCGGTTGGGAATATCTAAGAAATTAATTTATTTGTGTTATGGTAGTGCTGTTTTCCTTTACGGAGTTACGTTTTGGCGATACATCAAAACCACTCCTTACCTGCCATTAGTCGCAGGATTTCTATTGTTCGCGATCTCCCGGTTTGGGGACCTTTTAAACTTGCGAAGCCAAGGATTACACGCGATGTTAGAAGATGGCACTAAATTATTAGCTCTTCTAAATTTAGCCCTGTATTTTTGGCACGTATGTCATCAGGAAGTTGGGCGGCATTTGCAGCAAAGCGAAGCTCGTTGAGCGCTTCGATGATATTACAAAAAAAGGCATTGCTGAATGATGGTATCACTAAGTAACGCCGGCGATCGCATAAAAGCCAAATAATTTCTTTAATTTTGATATGGCATTGGAAAATTAGCAAATTTTAGATAGTAAATTAATAATCGAAGATAATATCTGCTAAACTTGTTGTCTGATTGAGAATAACAAAAATTTTTTCGTTTCAAACGAGCTATCAGGATGTATTAATCTTGTATTTTCGCGCTCAACTCTTGTCCTATAAATACAGCATATTTCATGTAGAGGTAGATCTCGAGCAACCGGGTTTCGAGCAACAGAATCAGTAATGATGCGAGAACTCTAAAGAAACCCGGTTTCTGGGGTGCAGCTTTAGAAACCGCAATGCCATTCCACTACTGGGAGTGAGCCATCAGGGGTTTACTTCATAAACCTGTACTCTGCTCTAAGTTAGAAAAATGTGACTAAAGCCGCAGCGCCTATCCCGCCCCAGAATGGGGGGAACTTGCTGCGGGGAAAAATTCTGTCATAATTCCGATTAATGAGCAATTACCAATTAGCAATTACCCTATTCTTATGCAACTGAAAACCGGTATATGATCAATTCAGCCAGATAAGTTTTCTAGGCTTCCGCTACGGTGGGGATCTTAGTGGATCTACAGATAGTCGGCAGATCAATAATAAACTGCGTTCCCTGCTCTGGCGTAGAAATACACTCCAATTGACCGCAGTGTTTTTCTATCAGAATTTTTCTGCTGATGGACAATCCCATGCCTGTACCTTTTCCTATGGGCTTAGTAGTAAAAAAGGGAGTGAAAAGTTTAGCACGAACTGTTTCTGTCATGCCCACACCATTATCAGAAATTGTTACCAGGATGTGGGAAGCCGAGCTAATGTTGTCCTGCGAATTGCCGGGTACAACTTCAGTCCGAATCAAAATCTGGGGGTGAAAAACTGCACCATCTTCTCTACTTAGCCGCTCTTCTAAAGCATCTATAGCATTCGCTAAAAGGTTCATAAACACCTGATTGAGCTGACCGGCATAACAGTTCACCAGCGGCAATGCACCATAGTCTTTTATCACATTGATAGCAGGGCGATCGGACTTAGCCTTTAGTCGGTGCTGTAAGATCATCAAAGTGCTATTAATGCCTTCGTGGATATCTACTGATTTAATTTCAGTTTCATCCAACCGAGAAAAATTGCGTAGAGAGTGAACAATATTGCGAATGCGTTCGATCCCTAACTGCATAGAAGAAAGCAATTTTGGTAAATCATCTATGATAAATGGCAACTCTGCATCTTCTATTTCATGGACAATTTCTGCTTCGGGTTGCGGGTAATACCTTTGGTAAAGATTCAACATATTAATGAGTTCTTTAATATAGTCGTTGGCGTGAGAGAGATTGCCGTAAATAAAGTTAACCGGATTGTTGATTTCATGGGCGACACCTGCAACTAATTGACCGAGACTAGACATTTTTTCACTTTGAACTAGCTGAAGTTGTGTTTCTTGGAGTTCTTTGACAAAATGCTCTAAGGCAACAGATTTTTGGTGCTCTTTTTCTTCACTGAGACGGAGTGCTTTCTCTACTTGTTCGCGTCGCTCTATTTCAGACTGCAATTTATGACTTAGAGAAAAACTTCTCAAAGCTGTTAGCATCGTAGTGTATAGCTTTGATGTCGTTAATTCTGTTTTAGTTTTATAGTCATTAATATCGTAATTGATAATAATGCTTTTTTCAGGTACTTGTCCGGGTTGACCCGTGCGTAAAATAATTCGCACTAACTGGTTGCCTAAGACTTCGCGGACATATTTAACAAAGTTTAATCCCGCATCATCTGTTTCCATAATTACATCAAGTAAGATGATGGCAACATCAGGATTTTCTTGGATTAGCTGTTTAGCTTCACGAGCGGAGTAAGCATTAATGAAAGTTAAAGATTTATTCTCAAAGACAAACTTCCTTAGTGAAATTTCGGTAGCGGTGTGAACTTGAGACTCATCATCTACAACTAAAATTTTCCAGCTTTCACTCAGTTTTTCTTCTGTGGTTTCATCTGCAAACAATATCTCGTCATCCGAGTTCATTACTTCGGCAAAGTATACTGTTTCTGGAGATGGTTGAGTTAAGAAATCGTCAAAATCACTTTTCATTGCTGTACACCTTTATTTTTTACTAATGTTTAGGTTTGAAGTTAGAAAACCTGTTAAGAAAAAGGCAGAAGGGAGAATAGTTACACAGCAACCTTTTCAGTCATCCTTATTTTACTTTTAATGAGGTGGACTTACTTAGTTATCTTGGCCAGGAAATCGGAATTGGATCTCTACATTGGTGAATCAATTTGCATGGGTAATTTAATAATAAACTTGGTTCCTCTTCCCACCTCACTTAGACATTCAATTTCACCTTTTAGTTTTTGGGTGACTAAATTGTAGACAATATGTAACCCTAAACCACTGCCACCTTGACCACGCTTAGTGGTAAAGAATGGCTCAAAAATTTTACTTAAGTTTTCTGGGGGAATACCTTTACCTTCATCGGCGTATTCAAACCTTAGCCGATTACCTTCTTGCTCCCAATCAAAGATTAGTTCCCCAGAAATCCCTGGTTCGTAGGCATGAATCAGAGAATTGATTAGCAAGTTTGTCACAACTTGGGACAAGGCTCCTGGATAAGAATCTATAGCAATTTTGCTATCTCCCTTAATTTTAAGCGAATGTTGGCTATTTTTCAACTTTGGTTTTAATTGTAATAAAATTTCATCAAGATAAGGTCTGATCTGGAAAGTACGTCGTTCTTCGCTAGAGCGATCGACTGCTACTTGCTTAAAGCTTTGAATCAAGGCTGCTGCCCGCTCTAGGTTAATTAGAAGTGCCTTACTGCTTTGGGTAGCAATATCGACAAATTCTTCTAAATCCGATCGCTTCATTTTGCCACTTTTATAAATAGATGCAAATTCGGTGGTATTTTCTGCCAAAGCTGAAGCAACCGTGACACCAACTCCAATGGGAGTATTAATTTCATGGGCAACACCAGCAACTAATCCTCCCAGAGATGCCATTTTTTCAGATTCGACTAGCTGTGTTTGGGTGGCTTTTAAAGCCTCTAGGGTATTCGATAATTGTTGAGTCCGATCGCTCACTAATTGCTCTAAGTTTTGATTGAACTCCTGTAAATTTTTGTAAAGTTGAGCATTCTCAATAGAAATAGCAATTTGGGCAGATAAAAGTTTTAACAACTCAAGGCGATCAGTAGTAA
>NZ_JAUBSH010000063.1:0-39312 GCF_036704705.1 Microcoleus sp. K1-B1
TGAGTTACCTCAGTAGATATATTCTTTTTGTTTACTTATCTTAACATAGTTCGGTTTTTTTGCGCCGACCTACTTAGCATTTATATCTTCAGGCAAGCTGTCGCTGCAACTTACTATCGCTGAAAATTTTTTAGCCAGCATTTGTCGAGATTTTACTGGGCGACAGCTAGTTATGGTTGAAAATTTGACTTTAGGGAAAATTTATCCCAACCCATTTTTAATTAGGGCGTTAAATCTGGACACTCCCGAAGAAGTGGTCAGGCTCAATGTTTATATGACTGCTACTAGGTCTATTGTCACTTCAATGGGATTTTTTATTCAAAAACTCTTGATATCTTGCTCTGAAAGTGCAGAAAGTCCACCCGCCAAGTCAGGATGGGACGCAATTAAAACTACCAGTGATGGCGAGAAATGCTGGATACAGGTAAAAAGCGGCCCGAATGATATGGATAAAGACCAGATAGTATATTGGGCTGCCAAAATTGAGGAAAAAATTCAGGAGGGCGATCGCGCTTATATTGGTATAGCTTACGGTAAAAGAACGAATAAAACTGTAACACTTGGTTTGCTGAAGCAAATTTTGCCAAATTCGGAAATGATCACTTTAATAGGTCGAGAACTGTGGGATTTTGTCAGTGAAGATACTCGCTATACTGTGAATCTGTTTGAAGTGTTGCGTCAGTCAGCTAGTCAAGTTTTAGCGCAAAGTTCTATTGATGAAGCTATAGAAAGGTGTAGCGATCGAATCATCGCTGAATTTATCGGAAAGTACGGCGAGGGAAGTCAAGGCGTTTTTAACTATATAGCAGATATATTTTGATTGACAGGTTCGTAGTAGCGCCCAAACGCTACTACAAACCCCGAACTACAAAACTCCTTTAGAACTCGGAATCCGACTGGCGCGCCGCGGATCGATTTCTACCGCCATCCGCAGAGCTCGCGCAAATGCCTTAAACGCCGCTTCTACAATGTGATGAGAATTGCCGCCCTGCAACTGTCGAATGTGCAGTGTCATCTGAGTGTGGTTCACCACCGCCGAAAAAAACTCTCTCACTAATTCGGTATCGTAAGTGCCGATCCGCTGATTGGGAATTTCCAAGCCGTAACTTAAGTGAGGCCTTCCCGAAAAGTCTAGCACTACTTCAATTAAAGCTTCATCCAAAGGTGCGATGAAATGTCCGAAGCGAGAAATGCCCGATCGATCCCCGACAGCTTTTGCTAGGGCCTGGCCCAAGGTAATTCCCACATCTTCGTTCGTGTGGTGATCGTCAATCTCCAAATCCCCGATCGCCTGCACGTCCAAATCGATCAATCCGTGAGAAGCAATCTGGTGCAACATATGGTCTAAAAACGGAATCCCCGTAGACGCCTTGCAAGTTCCCACACCGTCGAGATTGAGGCTAGCCGTGACATCCGTTTCCAGTGTCGTGCGTTTCACCAAGGCGGCCCTAGCTGGTTGAACTGAATTTGCAGGAGGAAGAGAAGGGCGATCGATTATCTCCATAATTCGCAATTGGTCATTCATTAGTTATTGATAATTAGTAATTTGAGGATGGGATTTTTTTAGTGTTGAGTCTCAAGCGAGGGGCTGGTTCTCCATGCAACTGATATCAGACACCAATGTCAATCAAGGGATTTTTGGTGGGTGGGGGCGGGTTTATTTAACCTGTCTGTCACCGGAGAAAGTTTTTGGTGAACCCGCCCCTACAGGTTCTTGAAAATGGTGCAAGAAGATGCGAGATAAAACTTACTTGTTAAAGTTAAAGTTTATTGTCTAAACCCGCCCCTACATAACTCAAAATTCTCGACAACTGTTACATTCCCATGATTTCGTAACCTGCATCGACATACAAAACTTGACCCGTAATCCCGCTAGCGAGATTGCTGCACAGAAAAGCCGCAGCATTTCCCACTTCCTGCTGAGTCACCGTCCGCCGCAGCGGCGCCACTTCCTCAACGTGGTGGATCATGTCCAGAATACCGCCAACTGCTGACGAAGCCAGAGTCCGAATCGGGCCAGAAGAAATCGCATTTACCCGAATATTTAACGGGCCGAGTTCAGCAGCCAGATAACGAACATTCATTTCCAAAGCCGCCTTAGCAATTCCCATCACATTATAATTAGGAACTACCCGGACGCCGCCCAAATAAGTCAGCGTCACAATACTGCCGCCCTCGGCCATCAGGGGTTTAGCAGCAGCACAAAGCCGCACCAGCGAATAAGCGCTAATATCCAAAGCATTGGAGAAACCTTGGCGCGAAGTGTTGGTGAAGTCTCCCGAAAGTTCGTCCTTGCCGGCAAAAGCCAGACAGTGGATCAGGACATCTAACTTGCCCCACTTGTCGGCGATGGTTTGAAAAGTAGACTCAATTTCGCTCTCGTCTTGGACATTGCAGGGCAAATACAGACTGGGATTGAGCGGTTCCACCAGTTCAGCGACTTTGCGCTCGTGCTTGCCTTTCTCGTCCTTCAAATAAGTTATGCCGAGGTTGGCCCCAGCTTTGTGGAGCTGCTGAGCGATGCCCCAGGCGATCGAGCGATTGTTGGCAATGCCCGTAACAAGAGCATTTTTTCCGGTCAAATCTATCATCTGTATTTCTTCTAGAAGCAACTTGCACCGTTCTCATTGGCTCTATGCGACAACCCCGCCAGTTTAGACACAACTGATTCAGATTTAACTGATTCAGATACAATTGAGACACTATTGAGACACAATTGATATTAATTTTGCTGTGGAACTACATGGGGGCGGAATTGAAAAAGTTAAGAGAAGGGCTAGATTTAATCATACAGCGTGTGTTTACCTTAACATTAGATGGAAGTAACAGAATCCCTAGATATTGGAGGTTGGGCAGTATATTTACTCAATAAGGTTAATCGGCAAGTTATAAAGTATTGATTAGTACAAAGGATCTAGTCGTGACGCATGATAGACCGCTAGCAGCCGTGTTCCGCCAAATCAGCGGCGGGGCGTTTCCACCCATTGTGGAAACCTTTGAACGGGGCAAGACAATTTTTTTCCCTGGAGACCCGGCTGAGCGCGTCTACGTTCTCATTAGAGGTGCTGTGAAGCTCTCCAGGGTGTACGAAGCAGGTGAAGAAATTACAGTCGCCCTCCTGCGCGAAAATAGCGTATTTGGGGTGCTGTCTCTGATTACGGGACACCGATCGGACAGGTTTTACCACGCGGTAGCCTTTACGCCGGTGGAATTGATCTCGCTGCCGATCGAACAAGTCGAGAAAGCGCTCAAGGAAGACCCGGAACTGTCGATGGTGATGCTGCGGGGACTGTCGTCTCGGATTTTGCAAACCGAGATGATGATTGAAACGCTGGCGCACCGAGATATGGGTTCGAGACTCGTCAGCTTTTTGCTGATTCTGTGCCGGGATTTTGGCGTGCCCGGTACAGAGGGGATTACGATTGATTTGAAGCTGTCCCACCAGGCGATCGCCGAAGCGATCGGCTCGACGCGGGTAACTGTGACTCGTTTGCTCGGGGATCTCAGACAAGAAACCATGATCTCGATCCACAAGAAAAAGATCACAGTCCACAACCCGGTGGCCCTAAGCCAGCAATTCACTTGATGCCGAGAAAGTATAGGATTTTGGATTTTGGATTTTAGATTCAATCCAAAATCCAAAATCCAAAATCTAAAATCGGAATGACTGCTGGATACATCCTGGTATTTGTAATTTTAGTGTTAGGGGGTGTGATCGCCACTGTCAGCGATCGCCTTGGGACGAAAGTCGGCAAGGCAAGGTTGAGCTTGTTCAAACTTCGCCCCCGCGATACTGCTGTTGTTGTGACAGTGATGGCTGGCAGCATCTTGTCAGCACTGACTCTGGGCATTTTGTTTGCTACTAGCAAGCCGCTGCGAACAGGAGTTTTTAGAATAGACGAGATTCAAAAAAGGCTCAACAACGCCCGCCGAGAAATCAACCAAGCCACTCAAGAAAAAAATCGAGTTGAAACTGAATTAGCTCAAGCCAGAGCCGCTCAAGCGCAAGCTAGAGCCAATTTAGAGCAAATTAATCAATCCCTCCAAGCAGCTAATGCTGAGCAAGCTCGGACGCAAACAAAATTAAACTCGCTGCGGGCCCAGCTCAACAGCGTGCAAGCAGCCAAGTCTAAAACTGAACAGCAGTTAAGTCAGGTAGAAGCGGCTAAATCTAAGACAGAAGAACAGCTCAGCAGCGTGGAAGCCGCTAAATCCCGCACCGAAGAACAATTGAAACTGGTTGAAACGATCCGATCGACTACACAAGCTCAGCTCGATCGCACCGAGAACCAATTGAAAACAGTTTCTGCTCAAAAAACGACTTTAGGCTCGGAAATCGCCCAACTGCAAGAAGAGCGCCAAGAGTTAATCGAGCAGCGAGAGCAGGTAAAAACTCAAATTGCCCAGCGCGATCAAGAAATTGCCAAGCGAGAGAGAGAAATTGCCAGACGAGACGCAGAAATTGTCGATCGCAACGAACTAATTGCCCAGCGAGACAAGGAAATTGCTCAGCGGATGCAAAATCTCGCCGAGCGCGATCGAACTATTGTCGAGCGCGACAAAGTAATTGCCGAGAGGGAAGCACTCCTAGAAACCTTGGCACAGCAACAATCTCAACTCGAACAGCAACAAACTTTATTGCAGCAGCAAGTGCAAGTTTTGGAACGCGATTTTCAGGCAATCCGCGAGGGTACAGTTGCCATCAGGCGCGGTCAAATTTTAGCTGCTGGCGTGGTTCGCATTATTGAACCCGGTATGGCGAGTCGCGCGATTGATCGGCTTTTGCAAGAAGCAAATAAAACCACCGTCGGACTGATGCAGCCGGAAAATACCAAGGTTAGGAACCAGGTTATTCAAATTACTAAAGCAGAAATCGATCAACTAATTAGTCAGGTGAAAGACGGTCAAGATTACGTGGTGCGGATTGTCGCCGGCGCTAATTACCTGCGGGAAGAAAAGCTAATTAAGGTATTTGCAGAAGCAGAAATCAATCGAGTGGTTTTCCGCGCTGGAGATGTGATTGCAGGGGTTGCTGTCGATCCGGTGGCTTTGACCGACGAACAGGTGCGGCAGCAGTTGCTGCAATTGATAGAAGCTTGTCAATTTCGCGCTCGCCTGATCGGCGTTGTCGGCGGTAGAGTTCAAGTGGCCGACAATGAGATTGAAACTTTAGCTGGTTTTATCGAGCGGTTGCAGCAGTACGAGAAACCGCTGGATGTTCAGGCGATCGCCGCAGATGTCACTTACATCGCCGGCCCGCTTAAAATAGATTTAGTGGCTCTTGAAAACGGAGTCGTTGTTTTCCGCACCGGACAACAAAAAGCCGGCCCAGGAGATTTGAAAGTTAAAAAATAAATTTGGTAATTAATAATAGGTAACTGGCTATGATTTTAGGTTTCGATCCAGGTAAAGACAAATGCGGCATAGCTGTAATGGGTAGAGATAAGAAGGTCTGCTACCATCAAGTTGTGCAGTCAGAAGCAGCGATATCTACTATTCAATCTTTGTGCGAACAGTTTCCTATTGAGTTATTGGTAATCGGAGATCAAACGACTTCTAAGAGTTGGAAACAAAAACTGGCGCAGAGTTTGTCGCCTGCGCTCAAAATTGTTCAGGTGGACGAGAGGTACAGCAGTTTAGAAGCGAGGGAACGCTACTGGCAAATGTACCCTCCGACGGGACTTTCGCGCTTGATTCCCGAGGGAATGCGGACGCCACCGAGGCCAGTGGACGATATTGTGGCGATCGTCCTGATTCAGAGGTATTTGAACAAAAGTTAGTCAATTTTATAAGCGTTACCACGGATTCTCTTTGATTAAGCTAATCCGCATTTCAATTGCATAGTAAAATAAATCTTGGCTCTTGTGGGGGGGAGGATGCCCGCCCTCAACATAGAGTAATTTAAATGCACAACAGCTTATGAAGGAATCAATAGGTTTTTGCGACTCTTTAATTTTTAACTTAAATAAAATACACCCTAAATCTAGTGAATTTATCATTAAATAACAGTTAGTGTTACTTAATTACAGCTTCGGTCAAGATTACCTTACCATTCTGCCGGACTTGTAGGCGTTGGGGGTTAATCGAATAGATAATATTGCCGTTAGTCGCTTCATAAGTTCCGTCGTCACCTGTAGTTACTTGCATGACATTGATTTGGGTGCCATTTATTTTACTGAGGCCGCGGTAAAAAATATCGCCTTCCTGGGTTTTGCAAATGTATATAGAAAAGTTGGGCGTTGCGAAGAATTGCACCATTTCGGCCCTCGGACATCCCTCAACTTGAGCAATTTGCAGCGGTTGATTATTGCCCAAAGTGTTGGGTGCGATTGCCCGAACTGGGTCAATAGGTTGATTTAGTGGAGTTGCTTCTGCTGAGGCAGTTAAAAAGCAGATCGCACTAATGCCTGCCATAACTAGAACTACTGCTTTAATGCCCTTAACTCTATCTTTATCAAACATCTTGTCACTCCTGGTTTTAACTATATAATTACATCTTAAGCGATCTTTGCTGGATATTAATAATATTTAATGTCAAAGGTGAGAGGTGTAAGGAACACGGTACACCGTCGGTTTAAGTAAGGTGCGAACTATGCACCCTACACCAGTGAAAATACATAAGTATGTCAATGCGATCGCCGGAAAGCAATCTCTTGCATTTAGGACATTTTTAAGATTTTATGACTTGTTCCCTCTGATCTGAGAAACCGGGTTTCTTCATATATTTCTCGTTACTAAACCTTTGATTTTCTTAGAAACCTGGTTTCTCGCCCCCCAGGCGATCGCGAACGGACTCTTTTATATCAATTCCGGTTGCATTGGAATGATTAAACCGCAGAGAACGCAGAGAACGCAGAGTCAGAGAACAGAGAGATGAATACAGGACGATGAAGGGCGGATTTGATATTACACGGTAATGTTTATTTGCGCTTACCTATTTAGTGAATAAAAAAAGGGAAACAGAAGATACATTTTTCCTCCCATTTCCCATTTTTTAAATAACCTTCGTCCTGACTGCCAAGCTGGTAATTAATTAACTGCTGCCAACTGTTTGTCTTTAATTTCCACAGGCGCGGTTAATGCTTCTTCCAAATCCGCACGACCGAGTTTTTCCTCCAAAATAGCCATCACTTCGCGGCCGAAATCATTGGAATTACGCTGCCAAGCTTCTAAACAAATTTGCCCGAAAAACGAACCCAAAGGTTCGGGATTCCACAGCAACTTGCGCGCTGTCCAAGGCATCAAACTCATCGGATCGTAACCAGGTTGCAGAATATCCTTTTTAAAGGCGTATTCTTCCAAAATTGTGTGCGGCTGCAACCCGATAAAGAAGATAGCTGGTTCTACTTTATCTGCTCCGAAAATTCGCTCTAATTCTCGGTGATAAGCAATAGTTTGCCGGATGGTTTCAAAGGTTTCATCAATGACGTTAAACGAGTAATTAACGGAAACCACATCGTTGTAACCGGCTGCTTTTAAATCGCGGCAATTTTCCAAAACTACTCGCAAGTTGTAGCCCATCCGCATTTTGCGAACCAGTTCCTGGGAACCGCTGGTGATGCCGATTTCAAAGTAATTCATCCCCGTTTTTACCATCAAATCGCACAATTCGGGTGTGAGATTATCCGCACGGATGTAAGCGGCCCAGTGGATGTCAGTCATGCCGGCGGCGATGATTTTTTGCAATAATTCAACTGCATCATCGATGAATTTGCGTGCCGGGATAAATTGAGCGTCGGTAAACCAGAAATTGCGGATACCTCGATCGTACAATTGCCGAATCTCCGCCACCACCTCATCCGCCGGATTGATCCGCACTTGTTTCCCTTCAATCACCGTATAAATGCAGTAACAGCAATTGTGAGGACAGCCGCGCTTGGTTTGCACTCCCACGTAGAAGTCCATATCCTGTAGATAATAGGAAAATTCCGGCCAAATCGTTTCGATGTAGTTATAGTCGCAAGCAGTTTTCTCAATGTTGGCTGGCTTTTCGTGAATTAGTCTCGCGCGCGGCACGGTTTCTCCCACCACATAACATCTTTCTTCGGCCAAATCTTCGCCCTTAATCAACTTCTCCAGCAAAGCTTCGCCTTCCCCCACCGAAACCACAGTCCCCACCGGCAAACTGCGTCCCAACTGCTCGTAAAACACGCTCACAGCACCGCCTCCGACCACTGCACGAGCTTCGGGGCGGTATTTCCGGGCCCGCTTCAATCCGCGCTTAATCAGTCCCAAATTGCGCCAGAGTTCGGTGTAGTAAGACGCGGCTAAACGCAGTCCTCCGAGGGCTCCCCGGAACTTGATCAGCGGATTTTTGGCGTAGTAAAACTCGAAGGCATTTTGCAGCGGATTGCCGCCTCTGCCGCCCACGGGTGCATAAATTTGAATGTCCCGCCAAGAGAAAACCAGCAGAGTCGGCTTAAACTCGTCTATGCTGGCATCTAAAGCTTTAGCGAAATCCAGGGGGGGTACGGCACCTAAATCGAAAATGCGCTGTTCGACATCGGGAAACAGCTTGTGTACGTGATCCGAAAGATACACAACTCCGATCGGGAAAATAGGATTGCAAGGGAGGCGAACGTACAGCACTCGGTTTTCTCGGTTTTCCATGATTGCCATATCCTAAAGTGGAACTTTTTCAGCTATGTTAATATTCTTTTAATATAACTTTACAATATGTCTAATTTTCGCAATTTGACATTAAATATTCTTAAATTTTTCTATTTGGTTCAAGGCCGAGCTTGTTGGTGTCGATCGGCGACAGCAGCAGAAAAAAGCTAATTTTTAAGTCAATACAGCTTATTTTGACAGAAAATCCCAGCGGGAAGTCAAAAAGCCGATATTTATCCGGTTAGATTTTAATTTAAGTTCGATCGGTCTCTCATGTATTAGGGAGTTGGTAGTCGGCTTTACAGTAGGCGGGATCACCTAGTGTTAGCCTGAGAAGATAACTAAAACTTTTAGGCAAGGCTCCCTCAGCAGTTATGGCTCAAATTCTTGACCCCGTACCCTCAGACACCGACAGCAAGATTCTGTGCTGCTACGTCAACGCCACCAGTCAGATTCAAATTGCTCGCATCGCCAACATTCCTAACTGGTACTTTGAACGAGTGGTGTTTCCCGGACAGCGCTTAGTGTTTGAAGCGATGCCGGCTGCAGCATTAGAAATTCACACCGGGATGATGGCCAGTGCAATTTTGTCGGATAAAATTCCTTGCGATCGCTTGCAGATTAACGAAGGCCCCTATTCAAACGTCAATCCTAGCAGATCGCCAGAGGCAGTTCAGGGCGATCGAACAATCATGACCGGCCGCCCCAAATCGCGAGAAATCTCAGAACCTCTGACTGTACCGGCCCTAACCGCCGTCGATTAATCGGAGTTGTGAGTTTTGAGTTATAAATTGTCAGTTAATTGATAACTCCGCGCTCAAAATTCCAACTTCAGCAAAGTGGTAAAAACTCAACACTTAAGAATCAAAGTTTGTGAAATGAATTTTAGATCAAAACTCCCGACTGCAAAGATTGTCCGGTTTTTCCTATTTCCCTGAGTTTGGTTGGCGGGCCCAAAAGCTGTGCAAAAATATCCTTAAACAGCTTCTCGAATTTCAGCCATGTCAGCACAACCTCTTGCCTCTTCCCCATCTTCTGCCCCAGTATTTGAGCCGGCGGTATTCCGGCTTTCTCCCCTGATTAGAATCACGCTGTTGAGCTTGTACACAGCCCTGACAATTCCATTGCCGTTTTTGTCGGAAGTAACCAAAGCACCGGTTCCCCCGGCGGCACTCTGGGCGGCAATAGTTGTCGGGGCTGTGGGCCTGTACGGCGTGCTCAGTGAAAGGGTAATTTTGAGCGAGGAAGGGATTGAAGTCACATATCCCAAGTGGTTTCCGCGTTTTTTTCGCAAGGGTTGGTCGCTACCTTGGACTGAGGTAAAAGCTCTCAAACCTCGATCGACCGGTCAAGGAGGTTTAGTTTACTATTTTTTGAGTCATTCGGGTGAAGGTTATTTGTTGCCCATGCGAGTGGCTGGATTTGCTAAATTAGTCGGTTTGGTAGAAGCAAAAACAGGCATTGATACTACAGATGTCCGCCCTTTGTCGCAGCCCTGGATGTATCTTATTTTGCTGGGATGTACGCTGCTGCTGCTGTTGGTAGATGCGTGGACTATTGTCACGGCGATCGGGCTTAAAGGCAATCTGTAATATTATCTCCGGTACAACTCACATCTTCCACCATTCTCGCTTAACAGGCTTTTCGGCTTGTTCCACAAGAAAATTCAGTCTTTGTGGAACAGGCCGAAAAACCTGTTCATAAAAAGCTTATTGATAATGGTGCAACATCTCCGGTACAAGAACCGTTATAGAGTTGGTAGTGAAGACTTCAGTCCTCATAAAACTTGCTCGGATTATTGACTGTCAATAGAAATCAATGACTGTTTTTCGGATTTTGTAACATCGATTTCTATTGTTTTTGATTCAGCCGCGACTTATTTTTACGTTGCGTCCAAGACTAAAAAGCTAGTTGCGTGCCCGAACTCAAAAAATATTTTTTGTTTGTGGTGAACATTATTATTTAATTTTGTTTGTAGCGAACTTTTTGGGAGACAATTTAGCGAATATTATTAAGTTTTTATAAAAAAACTTACCACTAAAAGTAATTGGGATAAGATAAACATCATTAATTTTTAGGGGATTAGACTTTCCTAAAAGAACCTTTCCAGCAAAAACTAATTTTATATTAGAATTAGTTTTGGTTTACCATGTATCTTTTTCATTAAATTCACGATGTGATGTGAATGTAGATACTTATTAACGCATTTAATCTCATTGTTGAATAGATAGACTAAAAGCTGGCAAATGTAGCGTGAATGTATCTAGCAATTCCCAGCAAGTATAAGCGTTACAGCTTAGCTATGAATTCCTCTTAAAGACTTTTAGTGAGAACATAGAGAATGAGTACCAAAAAGTCATTGTTTATACCTCGGCGTCAAGTAATTCGTGGGATTTTATCTACTACAGCGTTTGCAGTCACATCGCGCCTTTGGACTGGATGTAGTCCTGCTAAAGAGGTTCAAGCCACATCATCTGGCAAAGATAAGCCAATTGTGATGGGATTTATTTATGTTGGTCCCAAAGATGACTACGGCTACAATCAAGCCCAAGCAGAAGGGAACGCTGGGGTTTCAAAATTAGCCTGGGTAAAAACCGTAGAGGAAGCAAATGTTCCTGAAACTACATCGGTACAAGAAACCATGAGGAACATGATTGAACAGGATGGGGCAACGGTTCTGTTCCCTACGTCCTTCGGGTACTTTGACCCGCATATTCTGAAACTGGCAAAGGATTACCCGGAAGTACAATTCTTCCACTGCGGTGGACTTTATCAAGAAGGTAAACATCCAAATAACGTTGGCAGCTATTTTGGCTACATTGATGAGGGTGAGTACGTAGCAGGCATTGTTGCCGCCCACGCCTCTAAAACCGGAAAATTAGGATTTATTGCTGCTAAACCCATACCGCAAGTATTACGCAATATCAATAGCTTTACCTTGGGGGCACGCAGTGTTAAGCCAGAAGTTACAACCCAGGTGATTTTTACAGGAGATTGGTCTTTGCCTGTTAAAGAAGCTGATGCTGCTAATAGTATGGCTGACCAGGGTGTTGATGTAATTACCTGTCACGTAGATAGCCCCAAAGTAGTGATGGAAACGGCTGAGAAACGAGGCATTTTCTGTACTGGCTACCATGCGAGTCAAGCCCAACTTGCGCCCAAAGGATATTTAACAGGTGCCGAGTGGGACTGGACGAATGTCTATTCTAAGTATGCTGAAATGCTTAATGCTGGCAAGACGCTGATGAACGGAGGCATTCCCCATTTAGTACGCGGTGGCTTGAAGGATGGTTTTTTGAAGCTGTCGCCCTACGGTAGCGCCGTAACGGCCGAAGCGAAAAAGGATGCTGATGCTGCTAAGAGTAAGTTTCAAGATGGCAGTATGGTCATTTATAAGGGGGAAATAAAAGATAACACCGGGAAAGTTGTGATTGCTCAAGGCAAGGATTACAAGCAGCAAGACGCAGAACTAGAAAAGATGAATTGGCTGGCATCAGGCGTCATCGGCAAAGTTTCGAGTTAATTAGCTGATGTGCATTCAAAATTGTATAGCGGACAACTTAAACGCTGATTAGCTTAGTAGGGGCGAGCAGGTTTGTTCCTACATACCCCTTCCTTTCGCTAAGAAAGTATTTCAGGCCCGTCGGCAACCGCTATACAAGGAAGTTTTTAATTCAACACTCATCATTTTCTTAGTAATTCATCTTTTATTCTGATGATGATTAACCGTCAAAACTGGCGTACAACTTTGGAAGCGGTTTCTATCCCGATCGCCGCCATCCTCTTCTCATTGGTATTATTTGGAATTTTTTGTGCTGCGGCTGGATCTAATCCCTTTGCTGTCTATGCCTCAATCTACAAAGCAGCGTTTGGCAGTTGGCATTCATTCCAAAACACCCTGATCAGGGCTGCACCGTTGATGTTGAGTTCCTTGTGCACGGCTTTACCTGCCCGTTTGGGGTTGGTGATTATCGGCAACGAAGGCGCTTTAGTAGTTGGGGGTCTGGGGGCTGTAGCCACTGGACTGGCTTTATCTTCTGCACCGCCGACGTTAGTCCAAATTGCAATGGCGATCGCAGGAATTGTCTGTGGAGGTGTGTGGATTGGTGCAGTGGGAGCTTTGCGCTATTACCGGGCAGTGAATGAGACAATTAGCAGCTTGTTGTTGAACTATATTGCGATCGCCCTGCTGAATCATTTAGTCGGCGGTGTGATGCGTGACCCCAGCAGTGTCAATAAAATTTCTAGTTACCCGATTCCTGATCTGAATATGTTAGGGAATATTCCAGGAACCCGCGTTCATTACGGTCTAATTTATGGGTTGGTTGCTTGTGCGATCGCCTATTTCCTGATCCAGCGCACTACCTTTGGCTTTGCAGCTAGAACAGCAGGAGGTAACATCCGCGCTGCTAGAATTGCCGGACTTCCTGTCGGCAAGTTGACAATGGCAATCTGTTTCTTAGCTGGCTCTTGTGCGGGTTTGGCAGGCATGGTGGAAGTCGCAGCCGTGCACGGTCGAGCTAACGAATCACTTAATGCTAACTATGGCTACAGCGGTATCTTAGTCGCATTCATTGCTCGACACAACCCTCTTGCTGCCACTATTGTGGCAATTCTGCTTGGCGGCATTCTTGCTAGTGGTGGCATCTTGCAACGAGCACATGGACTGCCCGATGCAACGGTTTTAGTGTTCCAAGGGTTGGTCTTTTTGGTAGTTCTGTATAGCGAATCGCTCTACGGACGTTTGCCATTTTTCAAAGAACAGTCAATCGATCGCCCTCAGCAGCCACCTTCTAGCGAGCAGCCATCAGTAGCCACTGTCTAAGCAATACGTTAAGCCAAAATCTCAAATCGGAGGAATCCACAATGGCAGCAGAAGTATTAGGTTGGTGGGGAGTACCTTTAGGTATTTTAGCAGGAACTTTGCGGGGTAGCGCTCCATTTTTGTTCGTCAGTTTGGGCGAATGCCTGACTGAAAAAAGCGGCAAGATTAATTTGGGCTTAGAAGGGACACTGTTAACGGGTGCGATGAGTGCCTATGCTATTTCTTATCAGACTGGATCGCCTTGGTTAGGTGTTTTAGCCGCTGGTCTAGCGGGCATGGTACTAGGTTGTATCCACGCTTGGCTGTGCATACAACCAAAAGTAAACGACATTGCCGTAGGCATCGCCATGATTATTTTTGGTAGCGGCATTGCTTTCTTTTTTGGCAAACCTTTTATTCAACCAAGTGCCACCCAGTTGCCTAGTTTACCTCTGGGTGCTTGGAGTCATCTGCCTCCGGTGCAATCAGCGCTACAAATTTGTCCCCTATTTTTGTTAGGTGTAGCGATCGCCCCTCTAATGCAGTGGTTCTTTAAATCAACTCGCTGGGGGTTATTTATTCGTGCAGTTGGGGATAGTCCCGATGCTGCCAAAGCAATGGGAATCTCCATTAATAAAGTTCGTATGCTCTGCATTATCGCGGGCAGTTTCTTAGCTGGAATTGGTGGTGCTTATTTATCCCTTTACTATCCCGGTAGTTGGACAGAACGCATCTCTAGCGGTCAAGGACTCATGGCGGTAGCGCTGGTAATTTTCGCCCGTTGGAATCCAGTTCAGTGCTTATACGCCTCGTTGCTATTTGGGGGAGCACAGGCGATCGGCCCCGCTTTGCAATCAGTAGGGGTCGATTCCTATTACTACTTATTCAATGCTTCGCCCTACATCCTGACGCTGGCGATCATGATTATTACTTGTTCGCCGAAACGAACTTTGACAGGCGCCCCTGGATCTTTAGGAACTAACACGTAAAACAGGAATTTATAGCAAGGAAGATAAACATGGGACGTTTTGTAGAAGCTGAACCATATCCTTATCCTTACAATGGCGATTTGCGCCCAGAAAATACGGTGCTGCTGATAATTGATATGCAAATTGATTTCTGTGGCATTGGTGGATATGTTGATAAGATGGGCTACGACTTGTCACTGACTCGCGCTCCTATTGAGCCAATCAAGCAAGTTTTAGAAGTCGCACGGGCGAAGCACTTCCATATCATGCACACCCGCGAAGGACACCGCCCCGACTTAGCAGATTTACCAGAAAACAAGCAGTGGCGATCGCGCCAAATTAACGCCGGGATTGGCGACCCCGGCCCCTGTGGCAGAATTCTAGTTCGAGGTGAAGCAGGATGGGAAATCATTCCAGAACTCGCGCCTTTGCCTGGAGAAGCGGTGATTGATAAGCCTGGAAAAGGTTCGTTTTATGCTACGGATCTAGATCTGTTACTGAAACGTAAGGGCATTCAAAATATTGTTTTGGCTGGCATTACAACCGATGTCTGCGTGCATACCACAATGCGAGATGCAAACGATCGCGGTTATGAATGTTTGCTCTTATCTGACTGTACAGGCGCAACAGATTATGGCAACCATTTGGCGGCACTTAAGATGATCCAGATGCAGGGAGGAGTGTTTGGAACCGTTGCTAATTCACAAGCATTTATCAAAGCTTTAAACGATGAGTTGTGAGGAAAAAGTCAATTTATATTATGTTGCCCTGCATCGGTTGTGTAAGAGTGATGTGAAAATTTTTCTGTAGGAATCAGGGGTTAAGTTTTAACCGCAGATGAAGACAGATAAACGCAGATGAACGCAGATAAGAAGGCAGATACTACTAGACGTGAGATTAATAATTCAAAGATGGAAATGAGCCCTGTGCTTTCACTAAAAATTTAAATCTCATAAGTAGCAGATAAGCGGGAAATTTTACAGGAGAGACAAAAACATGACGGAAGTAACTGATTCTATAGATCGAAAATCAGCACTGGAAATTGACAACTCACAATTCCCAATTCAAAATTTTATTCAACCACCCGAACTAGAGGTGGTTAACATGACTAAGCGGTTTGGCACGATGACTGCACTTGATAACTTCTCGATGCCGCTAAAACCAGGGACGTTTCATGCTTTACTGGGCGAGAACGGAGCCGGCAAAAGTACCCTTGTTAAATGTGTCATGGGTTTCTATACTCCTACTTCTGGTCAAGTTTTGATTGATAAGCAGGAAACGACGATCGCAAGTCCTCGCGATGCTCATAAGTATGGCATTGGCATGGTTTACCAGCACTTCACCTCTGTGCCTGCGATGACTGTAGCGGAAAATCTGGTTTTGTCCAGCTTTGATAGCCCTAATTTGATTAACTGGAAAGCCGAGTACGATCGGTTGAAGGCTTTTATGAAAACTGCTCCTTTCCGAGTTCCTCTAGATACCCCGGTATTTCAATTAGCTGCTGGGGAAAAACAAAAGCTAGAAATTCTTAAACAGATATATCTTCAGAGTCGGATCTTGATTTTGGACGAACCTACTTCGGTGCTGACTCCGCAGGAAGCCGATGAGGTTTTAGGTTTACTGCGCGCAGAAGTTACTGCCGGAAGATTAAGCGTGTTAATTATCAGTCACAAATTCCGGGAAGTGATGGCGTTTTGCGATAGCATCACGGTGCTGCGTAAAGGAAAGTTTGCAGGTCAGGGTTTGGTGAAGGATCTGACTGTCTCGGATATGTCTGAAATGATGATGGGTGAAAGGCGTGAGCCAACACAAGTTGAAAAGACAGCCCCCCCAACAACTACTCCTGTCCTTCAAGTCCAAAATCTTCATGCCAATAAAGACAACGGTATGGAGGTATTGACAGGAGTAAATCTCACCGTTCACAGTGGCGAAATTGTTGGGATTGCAGGTATCTCTGGCAATGGTCAGCGGGAATTGGTGGAGGTGTTGGCTGGTCAGCGTTCTGCTACAGGTGGAGATGTGCTGGTCAATGGCGAAGTTTATACAGCAACACGAGCCGAGATGTTTAAACATCAGGTATTCGCCCTACCAGAAGAACCCCTTCATAATGCTTGTGTGCCACACATGAGTGTGGCAGAAAATTTAGCCCTGCGGACGTTTGACCGCCCCCCTCAAGCTAAAGCAAGTATCTTACTCATCCTCAAAGCAATTAGACAGGCGGCTAAGAGCTTAATTAATACTTTCAAAATAAAAACGCCTTCGCCAGATACCCCTATAGGTAATCTGTCGGGGGGAAATGTACAGCGCACAGTGTTAGCGCGGGAACTCTCTTCCGAACATATTAGGTTACTAATTGCCGCTAATCCTTGCTTTGGTCTTGATTTTGCTGCTGTGGAGTATATTCACGGTCAGATTATTGAGGCGAGGAACCGAGGAGTAGCTGTGTTATTGGTGAGCGAAGATTTAGATGAACTGCTGAAGTTGTCCGATCGGGTTTTGGTAATTAGTGGCGGGAATTTTACTTATGAAAGTGCGATCGCAGATGCAGATTTTGTTCAGATCGGTAAGAGCATGGCAGGACATTAATCAATTTTGGAATATCTATGACTGAATTACTGAAGCAAACTTTGCTCCTTAAGGATTTACCTAATATTGCGACATGGCAGAATGAGTTGGCTTGGCAACCATTTCGTGATGGGGTTGAAATCTACCGACTTTATGGTGACAACGAAAGTGGCTCGGCTGCGGCTCTACTGCGGTATCAGCCGGGAGCAAGTGTCCCAATGCACACCCATACTGGTTTTGAACATATTTATGTACTAACAGGGTCGCAAACTGACCAAAATGGCGAACACCAAGCCGGAACTTTTGTTATTAACCCCCCTAACAGTAATCACAGTGTTTTGAGCCAAGCTGGCTGCATAGTCCTAGTAATTTGGGAAAAACCTATCTCGTTATGGTCTTAATATCTGCCCAACCTTATGATTATGAACTGCCAGTCTCTGGCGGGGTGGCTTTGGTTATCATCGATATGCAGCGAGATTTTTTGGAGCTTGGGGGATTTGGTGAAGCTTTAGGCAATGATGTCAGCCAATTACAGGTGATCGTACCAACGGTAAAGCAGTTGTTAGAGGCATTTCGCGATCGCCATCTCCCTATTGTTCACACTATTGAAGGTCATCAACCTGACCTTTCTGATTGTCCTCTATCTAAGCAAAAGCGGGGTCAAAGTCAACTAAAAATTGGTGATCGAGGCCCAATGGGACGAATTTTAATTTTGGGTGAACCTGGCAATTCAATTATCTCAGAATTGACACCTAAGCCTGATGAAATAGTAATTAATAAACCAGGTAAGGGCGCTTTTTATCACACTAATTTGGAATTAATTCTTCGTGAAAAAGCGATTACTCACCTAATTTTTACTGGAGTTACGACTGAGGTTTGCGTTCAAACAACTATGCGTGAGGCTAACGATCGGGGGTTTGAATGTTTACTCGTTGAGGATGCTACAGCTAGCTACTTTCCAGAATTTAAACAGAGTGCGATCGATATGATTCGCGCCCAAGGCGGTATTATTGGTTGGACTGCAAAGGCTGAAGTAGTAATACAAGCTTTGGAAAAATCGCAGCCTTAAATAAAAAAACTGTCGGCTATCCCGGATGTTTGGGCTAAAAACCAGTGGCTGATATATTTTTTCGTAACAGGCTTTCCGGCCTGTTCCACAAAGAAGAGACCTCTGGGTTTGGGGTGGCTTGTCACCCCTCCAGATGTGGAACATCTTATTATCAAACACGCGCAAAAAAGAAAAACCCGGTTTCTTTAAGAAGCCGAGTTTTTACGTATTCTATTGTTTATTTAAACTACTTAACTTCAGCAGATCGCCGACTGTTAGGTGATTCGTAGTAAACTCCAGAACCTGTATCGGAGACAAAATGACAATCCCAGTAAGAGCGAATAAAGCTCTTCCAAATTGGCTCGGTTGACTTGCGATAATAATCGCCCAACACTGGCTTGATGGCTTCCGTTGCTTCCTTCAAGTGATAGTGCGGCATTGTCGAGAAAATGTGGTGGGCTACGTGGGTGCCGATATCGTGATGGATGGAATTGATGATTCCGTAGTCGCGATCGATCGTAGACAATGCACCTTTCAAGAAAGACCAATCTTTACCGCGATACCAAGGAATATCGGCTTCTGTGTGGTGGAGGAATGTTACCAAATCCAGCCACATCACGAACACTACATAGGGAACCAAGTAGAACTTGAGTAAAAACAGCCAACCAAACTGATATGTTAGCGCGCCTAAAAAGCCTACCATCAGTACCAAGGATGCGGAACTCGTCAACACATCCCATTTTTCGGACGGACGGAAAAGCGAGCTACCGGGCATGAAGTGAGAACCAGTTCGATCGGGCGATCGGCGAAATAGATAAATGGGGTAGGCAAATAACATCAAATAAAAGCGTCCCAGCTTTTCGTACCAAGGCATTTGATTGTATTTGCTCTCCGATACCGGATACCAGCTTTCATCGTTCTCTAAGCTGCCTGTATTTGCGTGGTGGGTTCTGTGACTGATCCGCCAACCGTGGAAGGGCACGAGAATTGGAGCGTGGGAGAGGTGTCCGATCAGGTTGTTGAGCCATTTGCTCTTAGAAAATGAACCGTGTCCGCAGTCGTGGCCAACTACAAATAATGCCCAAAACATGGTTCCCTGCATCAACCAAAAGATTGGGTAAAAGAGCCAGGAATCTACGGTGTAGGCTATCGCATACAAACCTGCGATGATGCCAATATCTAAAAAGAAATAAGCCAGAGATTTCCATGCCGAGGGCTCAAAACAGTGGGCTGGAATGGCTGCCTTGATATCAGCAAGAGTAAAAGGTAACTCTGCAGTACGAGAGGATGAGCCTTGATTGCTCGCGGGATTGAGAACAGTATTTGATTGCACGAAGTTTCCGATTTAAGCTGACTTGAGAAACCGCATTCCGCCTTGTAACAGTCAATCGATTTTAGATTTTAGATTTTAGATTTTAGATTCACTCCACAGATGAATGTGGGGGCTTAAACTAAGATCTAAATTCTTTGGCTCTCCCGGACAGGAGTCGGGGGGCTGTATCCCTATGCAGGTGAGGTAACATTCAACCTGCAAGGAGCCATATTTTTACTCTGCAAGGGTTTCTAAAGTTCTTTAGTTCGCAGGATTAGCCCGTCCGCGATTCTCAAGCAAGTTAGCTTGTGGAATACTTGTGTGGGAAAAATTAGTGCGATCGACCCTGTTATCTGAAAAAATCTCATGTGCCCGTTGTTGGTGCGAAATGCGACTTCAATCTGAGAGTGGACATCTGGAGGAACTACCTCCAGTCTGCAGGTAGCATACAGCGTTTCGAGCAGGAATTGTGAACGAGAGTGTAGGGAAAAACCATCGATTTTAGATTGGCGATTTTAGATTCAAGCACCAATCTCCAATCTCCAATCTCCAATCCGAGGGTTGGGTTTCACACAAGTTCTACCCAAGCGACTGTTCACTACAGTTCACCAATTCTGCAAGAATTGCTAAAGCTAAGTTAATGTAACATTTCTACACACATTCTGGCAATGACTTACCAGAAAAACTTGAAAATCCATAAATCGCGGAAAGTGACGGGCGATCGCTTTCTCGCTTTTGGATTTTCTAGGTTCCAGCTTTTTCTAATATGAGCTTAGACCGTTTTACCATTTCTGGAACGTCGATCGGATAATCACCAGTGAAACAGGCCGAACAAAAACTCATCGGGTCTTCGTTAGTCGCCTTCAGCATTCCATCCCAACTCAAGAAAGCCAAAGAATCTACCCCAATTTGGGCGCCGATTTCTGCGACTGACTTAGTAGCAGCAATCAACTGATCTTGATTGTCGGTGTCGATCCCGTAGAAACAAGGATGTGTCACCGGTGGCGAGGAAATTCTCATGTGAACTGCGGTTGCGCCAGCATCCCGCAAGGCTTTGACGATTTTCCGGCTGGTAGTACCGCGCACGATCGAATCGTCGATAATAATTACTCGCTTTCCTTCCAACACATCTTTGAGAGGGTTGAGTTTCATGCGGATTCCTGACTCGCGCATTGTCTGAGTCGGTTGAATAAAAGTGCGCCCGACGTAGCGGTTTTTAATCAATCCTTCGGCGTAAGGAATGCCGGAAGCTTGAGAAAAGCCGATCGCCGCCGGGATTCCAGAATCGGGAACGCCGATAACTATATCAGCATCAGCCGGAGATTCTGCCGCCAACAAACGCCCGATCCGCAGTCGGTAGCTGTATAAACTTTCACCTTCCATCTGGCTATCGGGTCGAGCAAAATAGATCATTTCAAAGATGCAAAGTTTGCGCTTCTGCTGCTGACTCCAGTGGAAGGAAGCCATACCTTCCTCTGTAATCCAAACTAATTCCCCCGGTTCTACGTCCCGCAAAAACTCAGCACCGATTATATCCAAGCCACAAGTTTCCGATGCTAAAACGTATCGTACCGGAGTTGTGGGGAGGATGCCAATTACCAGCGGGCGGACGCCCTGGGGGTCGCGGACTCCCATCACGCCTTTGGGGGTGGCGATCGTCAAACTAAAGGCTCCTTGGCACATAGCAAACGCACTGATCGCTGCTTCCAGCCAGTCTTTGCCCTTGTCTACCTCGGAACCGATCGCCACTGCGATCGCCTCTGAATCGGTCGTGCTGACAAACTCGCACTTCCGAGACAGCAATTCTTCCCGCAATTCTTTTGTATTGACAAGATTCCCGTTATGTGCTAATGCCAGACTTCCCAAACGAGTTTCGACAACCACAGGCTGAGCGTTGACCACGCGCGACGAGCCGGTAGTAGAGTAGCGAGTGTGTCCTACGGCTAAGTTACCGGGCAAGTGACCTAAACTCGATTCGTTGAAGACTTGGGAAACCAGTCCCATATCTTTGTGCAGGTGGACTTTTTCACCGTCAAAGGTGGCAATTCCTGCTGATTCCTGACCCCGGTGCTGCAAGGCATACAAACCGAAGTAGGTCAACTTGGCGACATCTTCACCCGGTGCGTAGATACCGAAAACGCCACAAGCTTCCTCGGGCTTGTCGGGTTTGCTAGAATGCTCGTCAGCCGCGAAGGAATGGTTGGGAATCATAGATGGGTTGGTTCCTAATGGGGAAGGTGGGTTAGGGGGACAGTTTCAGCGGGAAATCTTGTTTGCGAAGGCGTCGCATAACTTAACATTCCCTTAATCTTGCCACGGATCTGTCATTATTTCCAAATCGTGTAGCATTTCAGACAGAAGCGATGCGGCGTTTAATGGCATTGTAGTATCGATCGCCGCTAAATCCTATACTAACGTTGATTAACGGCGGGTGAGGGATTCGGCGAGAGCTTCGGGGATTGAAAGAGACTGTTGGCTAATTCGCCGAGGGTGTTACCTCTCACATCTGGAATGCAGCATTTGGGTTCGCTCTTGGTAGTTAATAGCTATATGGTTAATTAAATATTTAGTCCAGAGCCACTATTTTTAGGGGTGAGGGGTGAAACCATTTTTAAATTCGCCAGCAGTCTATTGAAACCGCCAAGCCTTAAAAGAAAAGTCCTCGCGGGAGACTACAGCACAGAAAAGAAAACCGGAGACTACGCGGAAACCAAAGTCACGCGAAAACCGATGTCCGAGTAACGATCGCCCGCCAAATTGCTAAGACGATACGCACTGCGACAATTCACCGCAGTGTCCTTCCAGGAACCGCCACACCGCACCCGGCGATCGCTTCGATCGTTGTCGAGATGACTGCACCATTCCCAAACATTTCCGTGCATATCATAAAGTCCAAAAGCATTGGGTAAAAAATTCCCGACATCAGTTGTTTGTTTGCGGTAAAGTCCCTTCGATGCCCCAGCGTAGGGATTATTGCCATTATAATTAACTAAATCTGGGGTAATTGTTTCACCAAAATAGAAAGGTGTTTTAGTTCCGGCACGACAAGCATATTCCCATTCCGCTTCTGAAGGTAAGCGATAAGTCTTGCCTGTTTTTTTAGAAAGCCGCTTGCAGAATTCCACAGCGTCATTCCAGCTTACTTTTTCGACAGGAAGTTTCGCACCTTGGAACTCAGAAGGGTTATTTCCCATCACCGCTTGGTATTGTTCTTGAGTTATCTCATATTTACCCATAAAAAAAGCCGGGATATTCACCGTACGCTGCGGCCCTTCATAACTACTTCGTCCGGCTTCCGTATCGGGGGAACCCATCACGAAACTGCCACCAGGAATTGCTACCATTTCTAGAGTAATACCATTCCCCATATTTTCTATAAAAGCCTGTGCTTTTCCTTGACGGCGGTTGCCAATTTGCCCCGTTGAGTTGACTGTCACTGTTTCAAAAGTAAAGCTTTTTAAAGCATTGGAAGATGGCGTAGGTTTTGGAGTTTCTGGTGCGGGTTTGGGAGATGGTTTTGGAGATGGTTTGGGCGAGGGACTTTCTGCTACAGATTGTGGAGATGGTTTTAGCGATGAACTTTTTGCTGTAGTTTTTGGAGATGATTTTTGAGCTGATGATTTAGGAGATGGGGCCGCATTTTTGGATGAAGGTGGAAGATTTGGTGAAGATGAAGAAGATTTGTTGTTCAATAAACTTTGACCCAGCACAGCTAATGCAAATCCTCCCCCAGCAAAACCCGCTAATTGCAAGAAACCTCGCCTTGTTGTGTTAGTTCGTAACGGCAAAGAGTGCTGTGGAATCACAGGAATTGTGGGAATTGGTGTCGGTGCGGGAGATTGTCTTGACTGACCTTGACAATCTCTTAAAACTTCCTCGGCTGATTGATAGCGCTGCTGCATATCTTTTGCCAACAACTTAGATAAAATCAATTCCAATCCCTTGTCTATGGGACTTTTCAAATGTTGCTGCCAATTTCCAGTCCAGCTATAACCGTGTTCCGTCCACAAACCATAAGGATGTACCCCCGTCAGTAGATGAAAAGCCGTCGCCCCCAAGCTAAACAAATCGCTGGCTGCATAAGCTTCACCCCCTTGCATTTGTTCAAGCGGTGCATAACCATGCGAACCAATTTGCGTTCCCTGTCGCGATATCACTGTTCCCGACAACTGTTTGGACACTCCGAAATCAATGAGCATCAACAAACCATCGCTATGACGGCGCATAATATTCTCAGGCTTGATATCTCGGTGAATGATTTTTTGTTCGTGAATAAACTTGAGAACAGGTAGAAGTTCGAGTAATAGTTGCTTAACTTGGCTTTCTGGCAAAATTCCCTGATTTTGGAAAAGCGTCAACAAATTCTCCCCATCCACAAACTGTTGTACGAGATACAAATATTTGTTGTCTTCAAAGTAGGCATCAAGGGAGGGAATTTGGGGATGTTGTCCTAGCTGTTGCAGTTGTCTAGCTTCTAGCTGAAATAATTCTACCGCTTTGTTAATCGCCCAAGTTCCCTGGACATCGGGTGCTAATTGTTTAACGACACAGCGTTGATTTAGTCTATCAATATCTTCTGCTAAATAGGTTCTGCCGAAGCCACCTTGACCGAGGAGTTTGATCATGCGGAAACGATTTCGCAGGATGGGTACGAGTTGAAGACCACAACTGATGCAATATGTTTGCCCGTCGGGGTTTTCAGGTTTTTGGCAGTCGGGATTGATACAGCAAATCATTTGTTTTAGGAATGATATTGTTTATATTGTATAGATTGACTGGGCGATTGAATCGACGATTGATAGGGCGATTGAAAAAATTAGCCTAATTTGTAGGGTGCGTCGCTGTGAAATTTTCTAGGCAATTTGCAGATTTTTAATGCGACTCACCTTACTATTGTGTGGTGCGTCGCTGTGAAATTGTCGATCTTCCTTACAGATTTTTGATGCGACGCACCCTACCACTACTACGCGGAAACTAGGACGAGGAAGAAACCAACGCCACCGCAACGCGAAAACCGAGGTGCCTGCTGCGATGGACCGCCCAATTCCTGCCACGATAGGCACTACGGCAATAGACCGTATTGCAGTTCCAGGCACCTGCACGCAGCACTCGGTTATTATCTGTTCCAGTTTCCCAAGAACTTCCATCAGTCGGTGCGCCGTTATAATTACCATGCCATTTATCGCTGCACCATTCCCAAACATTCCCGTGCATATCATACAAACCAAACGGATTCGGCGGAAAACTCCCCACATCCGTTGTTTGTTTGCGGTAACGTCCCTTCGGCGCAGCACCGTAGGGATAATTGCCATCATAATTAACTAAATTTGGGGTAATTGTTTCGCCAAAATAGAAAGGCGTTGTAGTTCCGGCGCGACAAGCATATTCCCATTCGGCTTCCGAAGGTAAGCGATAAATCTTGCCGGTTTTTTGAGAAATTTTCTGGCAGAATTCCAGAGCATTATTCCAGCTTACTTGTTCTACAGGACGTTTCAAACCTTTGATATCAGAAGGGTTATTCCCCATCACTACTTCCCACTGTTCTTGAGTAATGGGATATTTACCCATAAAAAAAGGAGAGATATTAACAGTACGCTGCGGCCCTTCATTGTTACTTCGCCCTGCTTCCGTATTGGGGGAACCCATCACGAAACTGCCACCAGGAATTGCTACCATGTCTAAGATTGAACCGCTACCTAAATTTTCACTAAAAAATTGTGCTTGACAGCGTTGACGGCTACTTATATTACCCCGCACCTCAACTGTCACCGGGTCAAAGTCAAACCTTTTTAAAGTCGGCGCGGGAGTTGGTGTCGGTGCGGGAGTTTGTCTTGACTGACCTTGAAAATCTCTTAAAACTTCCTCGGCTGATTGATAGCGCTGCTGAATATCTTTTGCCAACAACTTAGATAAAATCAATCCCAATCCCTTGTCTATGGGGCTTTTCAAATGTTGCTGCCAATTGGCCGTCCAACTATAACCTTGATCCACCCACAAATCAAAAGGATATAGCCCTGTCAGTAGATGAAAAGCCGTCGCCCCCAAGCTAAACAAATCGCTGGCTGGATAAGCTTCACCCCCTTTCATTTGTTCAATGGGTACATAACCATCTGAACCAATTCGCGTTCCCAGTCTCGACATCACTGTTCCCGACAACTGTTTGGAAACTCCGAAATCAATCAACATTAACAAACCGTCGCTGCGACGGCGCATAATATTCTCAGGCTTGATATCTCGGTGAATAATTTTTTGTTCGTGAATAAACTTGAGAACAGGTAGAAGTTCGAGTAATAGTTGCTTAACTTGGCTTTCTTGCCAAATTCCCTGATTTTGGAAAAGGTTTAACAAATTATCACCATCGACAAACTCCTGTACGAGATACAAATAGTTGTCTTGTTCAAAATAGGCATCTAGTGATGGAATTTGGGGATGTTGTCCTAGCTGTTGCAGTTGTCGGGCTTCTTGCTGAAATAATTCTACCGCTTTGTTAATCGCCCAAGTCCCCTGGACATTTGGTGCTAATTGTTTAACGACACAGCGTTGATTTAGTTTATCAATATCTTCTGCTAAATAGGTTCTGCCGAAGCCACCTTTACCGAGGAATTTGATCATGCGGAAACGATTTCGCAGTATGGGTACGAGTTTAACGCCACAACTGATGCAATATGTTTGTCCGTCGGGGTTGTCAGGCTTTTCGCAGTTGGTATTGATACAGCAAATCATTTATTTTAGGAATGATACTGTTTATATTGTATAGATTGACTGGGCGATTGACTCGACGATTAATTGGGCAATTAATTGGGCGTTTGAAATCGCTTCTGCACAAACAAACTCCGCCTGCGCGGACACTGAAAATTTTAAACCCGCGTCGGCGGGTTTCGTCTGTGTAGAGGCGGTTTCAACCGCCCTTTATATCGACTGCGATTAGACAGATGCAATCCGACGCTCGATCGCATTATAGAATCGATCGCCCATCTCACCCATCGCCACCTCAATCAACACTTGATTATCAGCACTCACAACCCGCAAAGGTGATTCAGCACAGCAAACTAAACCAATTTTTTGCCACATTTTTGTCAAATGTTCTTGCAGGTAAGCCTCCCAAATCTCTTGATTTTTCGGTGCGACTGAAACTACAATGCAGTTGCCCATTTCACCAAACAAAATTTCATCCCAGCGACCAACATTTGCCGCATTGAAACTGAGATGAATTTCCGCACCCATTTTAGCAGAAATACAGCATTCCGCGAGGGCGATCGCAATTCCACCTTCCGCACAATCATGGGCAGAACCTACCCAACCTTGCCGAATTCCATCGCGACAAACTGATTGCACTTTTCTTTCTAACTCAAAATCAATCCTTGGGGGTTTCCCAGCTACAATCCCGTGAATTGCCGCTAAATATTCCGAACCTCCGAGAGTAGGAGAAGTTTCGATTTTTGAGCTTTCAGATGGAAGTTCTGAGTTTTGGGATGATTCACCAATTCCCAGCACATAAATTAAATCACCTTTCTTTAGCCAAGCTTGGCCAGAAATCTTCTTCAAATCGGGAATTAACCCCACCATTCCGATTACCGGAGTCGGATAAATTGGTTGAGGATTTCCTTCAGCATCAACCGTTTCATTGTAAAGAGAAACATTGCCGCCAGTCACAGGCGTTCCCAACTCCCGACAAGCATCAGCAATGCCGCGACAAGCTGACGCTAACTGCCAATATCCGATCGGCTTTTCGGGACTGCCAAAATTCAAATTATCAGTAACTGCCAGAGGTTCAGCACCTACACAGCTTAAGTTTCTCGCTGCTTCCGCTACGACTGCTTTTGCACCTTCATAAGGATCGAGATAAACATAACGAGAATTGCAATCAACCGTTGCAGCAACTCCAGGAATCATCCCCAAGGGCGCTTCCTTCTTGCTAAGGGGGGGAGAAACTTTTGGAGTTTCCCTACCTTGTGCCTTTTTAAATAGAGGAATTACCTCTTCTTCCTGTTTGATTTCGGAAGCTAGAGAAACAGCATTTTCTCTCAGTAGATCCCCCTTAGCAAGGGGGTGTACTTCTACCCCTTCAGCAAGGGAAGATTGGCAGGGTTCTAGCGGACGCAATCTGACAACCGCCGCATCAGCGCCTCCCGGTAAAACAACAGTATTGTTTTGCACTTGATGGTCGTATTGGCGATAAACCCAGCGTTTAGAAGCGATGGTGGGAGTATCTAAAAGCGTCAGCAAAATCTGATTCCAAGTTTGGAAATTACCGTTAATTTCGATACCTGTAACTGTGGACTGTGGCAGCGAATCCGCCGTCCATTCCCATGCTTTTTTAGCATATTCTGGCGGCTCTGTCAACAGTTCTCGGTGATAAATTGGCGTGTTATCTGCCAAAGCAGTCGCGGTAATTTCCGCAGCGATTTCGCCTTTAAAGAGAATTCGGACGATCGGCTTTTCGATAACTGTCCCCGCTACAACCGCGTGCAATCCCCATCTGTGGAAAATATCGATTAATTCCTGTTCGCGTCCTTTTTGGGCAACAAACAACATCCGTTCTTGGGATTCCGAAAGCAGGTATTCGTAAGGAACCATACCGCTTTCTCGAACGGGAACTTTGTCTAAATCGAATTCAATGCCGACGCCGCCTTTGGCTGCCATTTCTGATGTGGAACAGGTGATTCCCGCTGCACCCATATCTTGGGCAGCGACGACTGCACCGGTTTTGAATGCTTCTAAACAAGCTTCAATTAAGGATTTTTCTAAAAATGGATCTCCTACTTGGACGGCGGGGCGATCGTCCATTGATTTGTCTGTCAATTCTGCACTGGCAAAACTTGCTCCTCCCATGCCATCTCGCCCGGTAGTTGAACCGACATACAGCACGGGATTTCCGATGCCGGATGCCCCGGATTTTACGATTTCTTGCGTTTCCATTAAACCCAAGGCCATCACGTTAACTAACGGGTTGCCGGAATAAGCAGGATCGAAGTAAACTTCGCCGCCAACTGTGGGTACTCCGATGCAATTCCCATAGTGACTTATTCCTGATACTACGCCTTTGAACAATCTCTGAGTTTTAGCATCGTCTAAGTTGCCAAAACGCAGGGAATTTAAAAGTGCGATCGGGCGAGCACCCATTGTGAAGATATCGCGGAGAATCCCGCCGACACCGGTTGCTGCACCTTGGAATGGTTCGACTGCTGACGGGTGGTTGTGGGATTCAATTTTGAAGGCGAGTTGCAAGCCGTATCCCAAGTCTACGACGCCGGCATTTTCTCCAGGCCCGACGAGAATTCGATCGCCCTCTGTGGGAAACTGTTTTAATAGTGGCCGCGAATTTTTGTAACAGCAGTGTTCGCTCCACATGACGCCGAACATTCCCAATTCAGCTTTATTAGGATGGCGGCCTAGACGCTGAACGATTTCTTCATATTCTTCAGGTGTGAGTCTTTCACCGGCAATTTGTTCGGGGGAAAATGGGGATTCGGAGATGGGAGACATGGAAACTCGTTATAAACCACAGGCTATATTCTAAATGCCCTGTGCTTGGTTAATCTAAAATCTATAATCTAAAATCTACAATCCTAGGTCTTTGGGTTGTAAATCTAAAATCTAAAATCTAAAATCTAAAATCGAATGACTCAACCTCGAAATCTCAATTTTGCTAACCAAAACTTGCGGAACCGTTCTTTTAAAGGGCTTGACTTGTCAGGGGCGAATTTCAGCGGTTCCGACATTCGAGGCTGCAATTTCACCGGGGCGATTTTGAGGGGGGCAAATTTTCAGGGTGTCAGAACCGGACAAAGCCGCAGGCGGGTGAGAAATTTGATTGCTAGGGCTGGGGTGACTGCGGTGACAGTGACGACGGCTGGGGCTTTGATTGGACTGATTGCCGGGGCGGATGCGGGGGCTGTGGCTGTGGCTGGAACCGCTGCGACGGCGATTGCTGCGACTCGGTGCGAGGCTGGGATTGTGGCGGGGGCTGTGGCTGGGGCTGCTGCTGCGATCGGTGCTAGCGGTATTGTGACATTTTTGGGCGGAGATACTATCAGGGGAATTGTCTTATTTTTGGTTTCTGGGGTAATTCTGGGGTTAACTGCGATCGGCTTTTTTATCGCTGTTGAACAAATAGAAAAATTGTCGATAACGTCGTTTAGAAAGGCTGATTTAACTGATGCTGTATTTGATCCGGGGGCGGTTCTAGATGCAGATTTTTCCGATGCGCGAGGAGTGCCGTGGTAGACTACACAATTAGTGATTTTTTACCCATTCCCGTAATTCTCGCACTGCTGTGGTTGCGCCTGTAGTTTGAGTGCGATCAATAAATTCCTCAACTTTTGCAGTAGGTAGCATCGGGAAAGCCCGCGAAAAATTGCACTCGGCATATTCGCCATTTTGCAATTGATAAAACTTGATGCTTCGTCCATCGTACCGCCAAATTTCGGGTACGCCTAAATCTGCATATAAATCGAATTGATTTAAGGAACTGCTGGTAATATCAATTTCCAGTGCTAAATCTGGCGGCGGATCTTGAGCAAAGTCTAATTCTGTTCTCCCTCTGACCAGTGCTTCATTCTGGATATAATAACAGGAATCTGGTTCTTTACCCGCTGCTTTTTTGCGTTTTTTGATCGTCATCGAGCCAAAGGGGTTGTACTCTAGATTGAGTTCTTCTATGAGAGTTACAATTAAGCGATCGATCAGCCTGTTGCGATTTTCATGTTCCGGTAGCGGCACCATAATTTCTAATTGACCTTGATGATAAGCCATTCTGGTGGAACGTTTGTTGCCCAGTTCCGCTAGGAGGCTTTCATATAACTGCCAACTGATATTGGGGAGTAAAATTCGCTGTTCGGGGGGCGTTGATATTGTTAGCATTTTACGGAAATTTTATAGTTTGAGAATATTTTAATTGATTCTTTTTTTTTGCGAACAGCACAAAAAGTATCTGCCGACAGCTACGGTCATGCGCTACTCTAGTTAATAATAGACTGTGGTCATTAGTCCTTGTTTTATGAAGCTGCGATCGTTCTTTTCTTTCCTCATTGCTGGCGTCTTGGCACTCTTAGGCTTGAGTGCCGGTGGTTTTTACTGGCTGACAACTCAAACTCCCCTGAATTTGCTCGCCGGCGGGCCGACAACTACTCCTGCTGCGGCTGTGTTTGTCTCGAAACAAGCACCTTTGTTAGCTTCAATGCTGGTAAATCCCGATCGCCTCGAAGCATTGCGACAAGTTTTTGCCACTCCCGAAGAAAGAAGTCGATCGCACGCAGAATTTGAGCGAATCAAAAAAAGTTTCCTCGCCAGTACAGGCTTGGATTACAGTCGAGATATCCAACCTTGGATAGGTGACGAAATTACCCTCGCCGTCACAAACCCAGATTTCGATGGCGATAGCAGCAACGGCCAACAAGCCGGGTTTTTGCTGGCCGTTTCCTCCCAAAAGGTCGATCGCAGCCAAAAATTTATCGACTCCTACTGGCGCCAACAATCTCGTGGCGATAAAACAGTGCAGTCGGAAATATATAAAGGCGTGAAAATTAATTATAAACAAGCACCAATATCCCAGAAAAAATCTGCTTCGCTTTCGCCTTTTAACCCGTTTTCTCTGCCGACTTCCAAGTTGCCATCCAGCTTCGCAACAGCAGCCATCGGCGGTAATTTTAATTCTGGGAATAACCAAAGTTTTGTTTTATTTTCCAATAGCCCGATTGTGATTCGAGATGCAATTAATAACCTTGAATCAGCCAACCTAAATCTCAACAATACCCCGGAATATCAAAAAGCTTTGCAGCAGCTAAATCAAGGCAGAATCGCTTTAGCATTTGTCAATCTCCCGCAATCAGCAACCGAGCAAAATCCCCAAGTTTCTCTTAATTCCCTCGCAGTTGCTGTCGGAGTCAACCGACGGGGATTGCTGGCTCAAACTGCTTTAGTGACATCGCGAGAAAACACAGCTTCTCCAACACTCTCCGAACCGGTGCAAGCCTTGCAATACATTCCCTCAGCGAGTCCTTTCGCGGTCGCCAGCACAGATTTAAGGAATTTTTGGGTTGATTTGTCATCGGCGGTTTCCACTAATCCAGAAGTCTCAAATTTAGTCGATCGCACCCTGGGAGATATTCAGCAACTTTGGGGCGTCAACCTGCCACAGGATATATTTGACTGGGTACAAGGAGAATACGCTTTAGCAGTGCTTCCGAATTCGTCAAATGGTGCCGACTGGATTTTTGCCACCGAAAACTCTGCCGATTCCCAAAAGGCGATCGACAAACTCGATGAAATTGCCCGCAGCAAAGAATATAGCATCGGCAGCTTCACTCTTAGAAACCAGAAAATTACCGCTTGGACGCAGTTGACAACGAACGCAAATTATGGAAGAGAAAATAATAGAAAAAGTGCGATCGAAACCGAGGCAAAAGGAGTCCGAGCCACCGTCGGTAAATACGAAATTTTCACCACTTCAGTAGAAGCAATGGACGCAGCACTAGAAGCAGCCGCAACAGGTTCTTTAGTTGCCAATCAAGATTTTCAAACCAGCATTGAACCGCTACCGCCATCTAACGACGGCTATTTTTATTTAGACTGGCCATCCAGCAGGGCAATTTGGGAAAAACAAATCCCGCTGTTGAGGTTAATTGAACTTTCGGCAAGACCATTGTTCGACCACTTGCGATCGCTCACTGTTACCAGTACGGGAGAAATAACAGGCATTCGCAAAGCTACTATATTTATGCGGCTCAATTAGTCAGAAGGAAGAAGGAAGAAGGAAGAAGGAAGAAGGAAGAAGGAAGAAGGAAGAAGGAAGAAGGAAGAAGGAAGAAGGAAAAACAAGAAACTATGGCCAATTCCCAATGCCCAATGCCCCATTCCCCATGCCCAATGCCCAATGCCCCATTCCCCATGCCCAATTCCCAATTCCCAATTCCCAATTCCCAATAACTAAGGACTAATAACTACTGACTCATTCACCTTTTTAGATTTACCAAAATAAGCTTGAAATACCTCTTTGGCGATCGGGGCCGCGGCAACAGAACCATAACCGCCATTTTCCACAACCACGGCGATCGCAATTTCCGGCTTGGAGGCAGGCCCGAACGCCACATACAGTGAGTGATCGTTCTGTCCAATCACCTCCGAAGTCCCTGTTTTGCCCGCAGTCAGCGGAATCGTACCGTCATTCAATCCCTGTCCCGTACCCTGGGCAACTACCGCGATCAGTCCTTCCTTAACCACCTGAACTGTTGAAGGTTTCATCCCCGTATGTACCCGTTGAGTCTCGGCTGTGCCGGTCATAGAAGTCAAAAGATGAGGCTTCACGCGATAGCCCCCATTAGCGATCGAACTCACCATCACCGCCGCCTCCAAAGGAGTCACCAACACCAACCCCTGGCCGATCGACATCGTTACCGTATCACCCGCATACCAAGGTTCTTTATAAAGTTTCTCCTTCTCCTCCGGCGTCGGGATTTGACCGTGATCGCCACCGCCTAGCCCCAAAAGATTTAAATCCGTATCCTTGCCAATTCCCAAGCGGTGTCCCCACTTAGAAATTTGCTCCGGCCCGGTACTAATACCCACTTGATAAAAAAATGTATTGCTGCTGAAAGCCAAAGCATCCCGAAAGCCGATGTCGCCGTAACCGCCGCTGTGTTCATTAAAATCAATTCCCCCCACCGTAATGTAAGACGAAGTACCAAGAATTGAGTCCGGCGAAAATTTGCCCGACTCCAGGCCCGCGACGGAAGTCACAATTTTAAAGGTGCTGCCGGGGGGATAGCCTTGCATTGCCCGATTCAAAAATGGATTTTCCGGGTCTTGAAGAGTTTTCCACTCATCCTTAGTGATTTTTCGCGTAAATAGATTGGGGTCAAAAGTCGGGTGGCTGGCCATAACTAATACCGCCCCGGTTTTGACATCCAGCGCCACTACTGCTCCCCGGCGGTGCCCCAAGGCTTTTTCGGCTGCTTTTTGCATTTCCAAGTCTATGGTTAGCTGCACCGCCTCACCGGGTTTGGGCGGTGTCTCTCCCATCAGCCGCAATTCTTGATTTTGGGCATTTACCTCGATCAGCCGATCGCCCCAAACTCCGGCAATCTTCTTGTTAGAGCTCGCTTCTATGCCCATTTGACCGACAATCATCCCCATCGGATATTCGGGATGAGCTTCCAAGTCTGCTGCGGTAGCTTCGCCAATATATCCGATCACGTGAGCGGCCAAACTGCCTTCGGGATAGTAGCGGTTCGCTTCTGGCCGCACTTCCACTCCCCGCATTTGTCCCACCTCTTCTGCTAGTGGCACAAACACCTCTGGCGGCATTGCTTGCTTGAGCCGCACCGGTCTATAGGATTGAGGATCGACCTCTTTTATTTTTTTTAAAATTTCTTCGACCGGGATTTTAACCAGCGGACTCAACTTTTCTGCTGTCGCTTTCCACTGTTCCGGCGTTTGTTCTTTCGGCCACAAATATACCGATCGAGCTAAATTATTTGCCGCTAGCAACTTGCCTTGGCGATCGATAATATGTCCGCGATTCGCCGCCATTGGCACTAGGCGAACGCGATTGTTTTCGGCTCGTTCCCGGTTTTGCTTTCCTTGTATCAGTTGCAATTCCACCAGCCGACTAGCGTGCAGGCCCAGCAAACCTGTTGCCACCAGCATTAACACGATCGCCCGGTGTATCGGACGCTCCTGTTTCTTAGGAGTTTCCGCCAGGGTTTTGTCAGAAGAGTGAAATGCTGAGATCGAATAAACTTGTCGTTGCATCATTCTATAGGTAGATGTCAAATCCTAGATTTTAGATTCTTGAATTGTCAATTGTGAAGTATACATGATCAAACCGGGGCCGAGCGGGCCTTGACCTTTGGGGGAAGCGGAATGATTGATAATTTTTTGACTAATCACTAATAACTCATCACTCATGACTGCTGACTGCTGACTGCTCACTAATCCCCCAAGCACCAAGAAATAGCCAGAAAAATCAAGCCCAGGCTCAGCCAATTAGGGAGGTGGAGCCAGCCGGATAGACCTATAGGTAACAATACCAAGGCCTGTGTCAATAGGGAACCGATCGCCAACAGCAAGGCTAGGAGTATCAAATTTATCATCTAGACACCGTACAATTTCGGATCTGAGTCGATCGCCTGTGGCAGAAATCCGAGTGGCACAAGCGAGCGCGATCGTAGAGGGATTGTCCTGATAGACATAAGGAAGAGAAGCCAGGAGGTTTTGAACTAATTTAAAAATTATTCTTCCTCCAGAGTTTGTGTTCTAGGGGCTGCGATGGGTAAATTCTGAGTTGTGATGTTAAATAGTGACCGAGGAGTATTGCCATGTTGTTTAATCAGCGAGCCAATTTCAAAAACGGTGCGCTCTTGGGTGCGATCGCCGCGATCGCCGCCCTACCAGTTTTAGCAGAAACAGCCAATTTCGGCACTTTAACTTTATCGCGAGGTTTTGCAGCCCCAACAGCAGTTTTGAGAGGTTCCACAGGCGGATCGTACTCTCTATCTGTCATAGCCAACGCCGATCGCCACAAAAACAAATGTTTGGGTTTTGCCACCCCAACTCCCGACCACATCATAGTCTTGCAACAAAACTTTTCAAAACTCACACTCCAAATCAACAGCGGAGGCAAGGACACGACCTTACTCGTACAAGGCCCCGGTAATGCGGTGCGCTGCGGAGACGATATAGGTCAGAATAAAGATGCTGGCATACTTGATTCAGACTGGCAAGCAGGCTCTTACAGGATTTGGGTAGGTACTCTCGAACCCGGAGTCAAGTCTAACTATACAATCTCAGTACAGGAATAGAGCGCAGCGACGCTTTTGGATGGAGACAATAAAATATCATCAAATTATCCCCATCTCCCACTCTCCCACGGTTCCACTCCGTAATATCCCCCAATCTCCCGATCGACCGCTCACTTCCGCCATCAAGTAAAATGTAAAATCGAAAGTGGCGTGTTTAACCAAAATAGGTAACTCCGAAAGTGCTAAAGACTCTTAGAGCTGACTTCAGTATAATTTTCGATCGCGACCCTGCCGCTCGCAACTGGCTGGAAGTTTTGTTTTGCTACCCCGGTCTTCAGGCCCTAGTGCTGCACCGCCTCGCACACTGGCTTTATGTGTTGGGGCTTCCCTTCATCCCCCGCTTGATTTCCCACATTGCTCGCTTTTTGACCGGAATTGAAATCCACCCAGGGGCAACCATCGGCAAAAGCGTATTCATCGACCACGGTATGGGGGTTGTGATCGGCGAAACAGCGATTATCGGCGATTTTGCCCTAATTTACCAAGGTGTCACCCTGGGCGGTACTGGCAAACAAAGTGGCAAGCGTCACCCTACCGTCGGCGAAAACGTAGTTGTAGGTGCCGGCGCCAAGGTACTCGGAAATCTGCAAATTGGCAATAACGTCCGCATCGGCGCCGGTTCCGTCGTGCTCCGCGACGTACCATCTGACTGTACAGTGGTAGGGATTCCCGGCCGCATCGTCTATCGATCGGGAGTGCGCGTCAATCCCCTAGAACACGGCAGTTTGCCGGATTCGGAAGCTGTGGTAATTCGTTCTTTGCTCGATCGTATCGAATCCCTCGAACAGCAAGTAAAAAGTTTGCTTCCTCAACCATCTATCTCCTTAACTTCTGATCCCAATTCCCACAATTTTCAATCAGTATCAGAAGCTTTAAACCAAGCCAGCAATGTAGCCTTAGCCGAAAAAACACAGCTAATTACAACCCCTAGCTGCAAGTTAAAAGATAAAGCTATTCAAGAATTTTTCGATGGCAGCGGCATCTAAAATTTGAATTGGGCATAGGGCATTGGGCATAGGGAATTGGGCATTGGGCATTGGGCATTGGGCATTGGGCATTGGGCATTGGGCATTGGGCATTGGAACTGAAAACAAATAACCAATAACTAATAACTAATAACTAATAAACTAATAACCAATAACTAATGACTACTGACTACTGACTTCTTTTTCAAGGATTGACCTCGCGCACAGACCAATTTCCCTCCCCGTCGCACCAATAAAGCGACCGGTTTTGCGGTTCCCCCCGCAACTCCAAAAAATCCACCGTTTCGGGTTCCAACAACAGCAAGCAAAAATTAGGCAGCGGCTCGATCGCATCTGGGGAAGCAGAATCAAAAGCACTAGCCTCGGCTTTGTCATCCCCCGGATGAGGCCAAGCAAACTGTGATCTAGCCGCCTCAGAAAGCTCCTGCCAAGTTGTGCACCGCGATGAGAACAACTGGGCCTCTGGATAATCTGCCCCTACCAAAACTAGCTTTCCAGCAATCCGAAATTGTTCGCGAGTTTTCGGGAAATACCAGCAAATTTCTCCCCAAGGATAGAGGTTAATTTCCTCGGCCTTTTGACTGCGAATATCTGTAATAAACTTTAACTGATTAGTATCTGCTAAAAAGCCTCGAAACACCACAGTGCGGTTAGCCGGACGCCCGGTAGCGCGAACAGTTGCTAGTTGCAAGTAGCGGGCAAAAGCAAGACTGCGGTTGCGGTGGAGGGCACGAGCTAAGGGCGATCGCCAAAGTGCTAAAGACATAATTAATAACCTATCATATTAGTCATTAGGAATTGGGCATTGGGCATTGGGCATTGGGCATTGGGCATTGGGCATTGGGCATTGGGCATTGTTAACCGTTGACTGTTGACTGTTGACTGTTGACTGTTAACGGTTAACTAATGACTACTGACTACTGACTACTGACTCTTCTTTCTGCTATTGGTAATTTTATGTCAAATTCACTCTCAAAACTCAAAACTATTGAAACTCCCCACAGTGGCTACCACTGGGACGGCAGTTCCCGCCGCTTTTTTGAAGGCTGGTACTACCGAATAACATTACCGATTCACGGACAATCCTTTGCATTCATGTATTCCATCGAAGACCCCAGAGGCGGTCAACCTTACAGTGGCGGTGCAGCTCAAATTCTCGGCCCGAAAGATAGCTATTTGTGCCGCACCTTTCCCGATGTAAATAAGTTTTGGGCGCACCGAGAAAGCTTAGGTTTCGGACATTGGGGCAAAACAGATTTACAAATTAAACCCCAATATTTAGAGCCGCAAGTATTCGACAGCCGCGTCGAAGAAGGCTATCAAGCTACTGCTACTTTGAATCAAGGTTATCTGCATGATCCGGGAAGCGGCAGCCACTGTTTTTGGCAGTACGAAATTCAACCTATTTATGGCTGGGGAAACTCTGAAGAAATCCAGAAATCAACGGCGGGAATGCTATCTTTTCTGCCCGTATTTGAACCGGGATGGCAAATTTTAATGGCTCACGGTTTAGCCACGGGCTGGATTGATTGGAATGGCGAACGCTACGAATTTAAAGATGCTCCCGCTTACAGCGAAAAAAACTGGGGCGGTGCTTTTCCGCAAAAGTGGTTTTGGATTAATTGCAATTGTTTTCAAGGCGAAAAGGATTTAGCTTTAACTGCTGGCGGTGGCAAGCGGGGCGTGCTGTGGTGGATGGAATCGGTAGCAATGATTTGTCTGCATTACCGAGGCAAATTTTACGAATTTGTGCCTTGGAATTCCCAAGTTAGTTGGAATATTGAGCCTTGGGGAAGCTGGAAAATGCAGGCTAGAAACAGCCAATTTGAAGTTGAGTTGATTGGCACTACAAACAGTCCTGGTACTTATGTGCGAACTCCTACCGAAAAAGGCATGGCTTTTTGCTGCCGGGATACGACGCACGGTGAATTGCGCTTGCAACTGCGAGAGTTGTTGGGGGGAAATGTTGAAAAAAATGGCAAGCAGCGTTCTAGAATTATCTTAGAGGCTCAAAGCTCTTTATCGGGTTTGGAAGTTGGGGGCGGGCCTTGGGATGAAGTTTGGCGATCGAATTAAATCATTAGTCATTTATCAGCAGTCAGTTAACAGTAGTCATAACAGCCATGATCAATTTACTCGGTTGGCAATTAGGCAAATTCTACCGCAGCCAGCGGTTACAAAAAACTTTCAAGGTGACTTTGGGACTAATTTTATGTTTGAGTACAATCTTGATGCCAGCGACAATGGCTAGTGCTGCCGGTGATTTGTCTCGGCAACCAGTCACCGAAATTACTATTAGTTTAGGTAACGAAGCTGGGGAACTCAAATTTTTTCCCAATCTGCTAGAATTTGAATCGGGCAAGCGCTATAAATTAGTGCTGAAAAATCCCAGTTCGCAGAAACATTATTTCACTGCCAAAAACTTTGCTGATGCGAGTTGGACTCAAAAAGTTGAAGCGGGTAAGGTGGAAATTAAAGGAGCGATTCACGAACTGGAACTTAAACCGGGCGCTATGGCAGAATGGGTGTTAGTACCGATGAAATCTGGAACTTACAACCTGCGCTGTACGGTAGCCGGACATACAGAGGCGGGAATGATTGGCAAAATTACGATCGCCTCTTAAGTCCCAGTTAATACATTAACAGATTGACTAATTTTTGTGTAATCGGAAAACCAGTCTGACGCTCAAAATGTCTGAACATCGGACTAGGATTGGCTTCTAAAAATACATACTCACCGGTTGGCTTGAGACGCCAATCAATAGCAGTCCAATTGAGCATAAATGCCTTTAATATTGCTAAACATTGTTGGTGAACTGATTCGGGCAAATCAACAGGAATTAGCTCGGACTCTAAATCTTCCCGAAAGTCCAAAGCTTGACTGCGAATTTCCGCAGAATAAACTGATTCACCAATCACATAACTGCGAATGTTTGTCCCAGGAATATACTCTTGTATTGTGATAGGAGAAATACTCAAAGCCAAGTCCAGGCGATTAGGTTCTAAATGCGCCTCTGTCACCAACTTGGTATGAGCGCCACCATAAACGGGCTTAAAAATTACTTTTTCATGAGGTTCGACAAATTCCCTAACTTGCTCTGGATTGTTACTGATTAAAGTTGCAGGAATTGTCACTCCTATTGGGTGCATCTCACTTTTGCGAATGTGTCAAAAAAGAGTTAAAATGAAAAAGCTAGTAAAATCGTCAAATAAAGATGA